>CAYQWU010000018.1:0-11377 GCA_964421335.1 uncultured Candidatus Peribacteria bacterium | reverse complement strand
CGTGAACAGGGATGGGAACTGACTCCGACAGATATTCCTGAAGTTTTTCTCATCGATCGTGAGGATACGACTATCGCTCTCGGTAATACTCTCGAACATCAGGCAGGATGGTTCTACATACAGGAAGTTGCCGCTGCGCATCCACCACATTTGCTCAGAGAGCAAATAATGAATAATGAAAAATGAAAAATGAATAATGGCGGACTTATTTTGGACATGTGTGCGGCACCAGGAGGGAAGACGACACAGCTCGCTGATTATTTCCCAGATGCACTCGTCATCGCCAATGAAGTGAATCGTACGCGGACGCCACAACTCTTCGATAATCTCGATCGGATGGGCTATGACAATATCGCTGTTGTCTCGTGTGATGGACGATTTTTCCAGAATTTCCCAGAATTTTTCGACGCTGTTCTGCTCGATGCACCATGTAGTGGTGAGGGGACGGCTTTCCGTGATGGCGCAGTGATAGACCACTGGCATGAGAAAAATATTGACCGCATTGCGAAACTCCAAAAGCAACTCATGGAAACAGCGGAGACAGTCGTAAAACCAGAGGGATTCCTCTCGTACTCGACCTGCACACTCAATACCCTCGAAAATGAAGCCGTTATCAATTCGAGCCTGGAGAGAGAAGAGCCGCTTTTGCTCGAACGATTCCGAAAGAGATTTTGGCCTCATATCGAGCATACTGGTGGATTTTTCGCCTCTATTTTTCAGAAAAAATCTTCATCACACACTCATCATGAGTATCCTATCCTCGCAGCAAAAGGTCAACAAAAACTCATCGTGAATCCTGTCACAAAAGGGGAGAGGGAAATAGTCGAGCGATTTATCTCAAAACATCTACAGACCAAGCTCAAACCAGGATTTCTCTTTATCACAAAAGATTGAGTCTATTTCAACCAGAGAAATCTCGGTCCACTGGCACAGCATTTTTATTTCGTGCATGCAGGTATGCGCATCGGGACGATTAAAAATAATGCATTTACACCAACACATCATCTCCTATGGTGTCTCGAAGAAACAGCCCATATTTCAGAGAGACAGATAACCCGCGAAGAATTCGAATGAAAGACGAAAAATCCAGAGAAATGGTGTATTGGGCTCTACGGACGGGGTATAGTAGGTATAGTGCCAACTGAATAATTAAAAAATCCCTCCCAGACTCCATCAGTCATAACAAGTGTCGATGACGATTGGTCTCGGAGAGATTTCGATAGATACGATCCATATCCGTATCCCGTGTTGGCCATCCCCTGTGGTGAGTTTTGTGAGAGTTTCACCAGCTCAGTGTGTTATTGATATTTGGGATGGTTTTTCCCGCTTATCACACACGCGGAGACTATCTATTGTGTGAGGACATATGGAGTCACTTAGGACAGCCAACAATCATATTAAAACATACATTTATGCACCTGTCAAATATTTATCATAAAATTTGACTAAAAGTAAAAAATAATAGTATGTATGCATGGCAAAGTCATTTACAGAAAAGCAACAATCACTCCTCACAGAGCTGAGAAAACTCGCTCTGATGCATAATCGTGATTATTATTTTAGCATAATCCCATTTATAGACGCAGCCACGCCAGAGCAGGAAGATGTCATAAATTCCTACGCCGATATGATTGAAAATGATAAGAATACACTCAGACAGAGCCGAGATGCACTTGTCACACCAGGAAGAATTAATTGTATCATTTAAGTTTTATTTATGTCCAACAATGAACGAGATGGCATGAGGAGATACTTAAAAGAAATATGAGAATATGAACTCTTGACCAGAGAGGAGGAATGCGAACTAGCAGCAAAAATTATCAAAGGGAAGTACATAGAAATCAAGGGAATAATCCTGGATATTGTCGCTCACAAGAAAACAGAACTCTCTGTAGCCGAGATGCTCGAACTTACGAATTCTCTCTCGAGACTCAGTAAAGAGAAGGACAATATTTGAACCGATATTATAACACAACTCAAAAAACTCGAAAGTGTTGCTACTTTGGAAGATATGCAGGATGATGAGGAGAACCAGCCACTTGCAGATGACCTCTCACTGGAGAAAGAGGATATAGACGATGAAGAAATTTCTGATGATGATAAAATTGATGCCAATTTGATATTTTATTCAGATACCGCGAGGACCTACCCCATCACAAATGAAATAAGAGCATCTTGTAAAAAACTTGTCACAACTCTCAAATGGAGGGGAGTGACGCCATGAGAAAAAAAAGATCAGATTAATTATCGTGCAGCACGAACACAGATGATCACAGCCAATCTCCGCCTCGTTGTTAATATAGCGAATAGGTATTCGAATCGCGGACTCCCAATTCTTGACCTCATCTCTGAGGGTAATATAGGCCTCATGAAAGCTGTTGAACGATTTGACCCAAACAAAGGAGGTAAACTCTCAACTTATGCTGCATGGTGGATAAAACAGTCCCTCAAGCGAGCTCTCTCAGATAAAAGCCGAGATATCCGCATACCTATCCACATGCTCGAGCAAATCTCAAAAATGCGAGATGCTGAGATAGCTCTCACCCAAATACTTGGCCGTAAACCAACTGATGAGGAATTAAGAAAAAGACTCAATCTGGATCCAAAAAAATTTGCTATTCTCATCTCCGCAAGCAAAAGTCCAGTATCACTCGATGCACCGAGAGGTGATGAGGATGATGGTGAGTTCGGTGAAACTATTTCACATCCAGATGATGAAGATGCTAGCGAGATAGCAGAAGTTCGTGATATGCTTCAGCGTGTACCAGAGCTCCTAAAATCACTCTCAGAGCGTGCGCGTTTTATCCTCGAAGAACTTTACTGAATAAAAGATGAAAATGGTAAATGAAAGACATTAGAACAAGTAGGCCTATCTATGCATCCTATAATAACGAGAGAACGCGTTCGTCAGCTCAAAAATATTGCCCTGAGAAAACTGGAGAAAACATTTCAAGACAGGCACAGACTGTATGAAAAAATTCGTGGAGAAAATATAGGAAGAGTGCGTGAAGATGAAGAAGAAGTTTCAGAGGGGGCAATTCCTGATGAGGCGATTAAAAAAAACCCAGTATTGACCGATGAATTTAAAAGTAGAGTAAAAGAGCAAGTTCAGTGAATTCGCAGTCAAGTCAATTGAGTTCCAATAAAAAAACCAACATCTCCCGTCGTATCTCCCCCGAAGAAAATACCAGAAAAGAGACAAAGTCAGACACCCGATATACCAATAGAGAAACAACGAGAACTCGAGAGACTCGCTCTTTCTGTCTATCATGGATGAAAAATTAGTTCCAAAAGAGGTGAAAGAATTACTGCACTCAATCTCTTTCTCGGCACAGGTGGAGTTGTTCAGCTCGATATATCCGGGATTGCCGGGGAGGTTGGGCTCTCAGAAGCCGATATTGTAGCCACACTCCAGGATATTATTCGTGAGAAAAAGCAACTCGTAGAATCAAATTAAAGAGAATATTGGTTTGACTAAGTAGTATAAATTTATATAAATGTTTATTAAAAAGTAATTCATTAACTCTCTCATTATGAACCCTGCAACTTCTTTTGCCAGCGAACTCATAGATACAGTAGCTGATGCAACAACTCAGGAGACAATCGGACAGACAGTTCCTCAAGATGAAAAATCTGAACAGAGAGAAACCTATACTGGTTTTGTCAGAGACCTACCATGTCTACGAAACAAAGGTATTGTCGATACTGTTTTAAAGGAACTCAATTGAGTACAGACACATGGTGATTTCCTCGAAGCGATGAAAGTCATAGAGCCATTAGTAGCCAGGGTGAGAAAAGCCCTCACTGAAGCACAGATATTGGTGGATAGTCGGGATCCATTTGCTCCCCTTGAATTCATCGAATCACAGAGCACTCGTACCGTTTCTATGCTCCAAAGACTCACTGCACAAGAAAGAGCACAAAGCCAACAAATAGCAGTATCTTTTCTTGGTCGAATGCTCCCAATTCTCGGACAGAAATTCTGAGAAGTCAGAGGAAATGCTCACAGAGTTGGAGCGTGAGTATTTCATGGAGATCATGATTTCTCGACTGTTTCATATGGTTTGCAATCGAGCGTATGAGGTGAAACTGATGTTGAAAAAGGTATCTGGAATGGTGCGAAATTACAGCACTGATCAAAATGAATTGAGTTATTGAAGCTCTGTTGTGAATACAAACCAGGAGAGAGCATCCCCCTCAGTCTCGTCAGAGAGAGATTGTATGCGGGTGAGGAGTGAACCACAGAAGAGATAGATAAACGCCTTGCAGCAACACTTGGTAATATTTTGATGAAATTTGAGCAAGGTAATAAGCCATTTGAAAGAGTGAGATGAGAATTCATCAGAATCTCTACTGCAAGTATGGGGACATCTCCGAATTCTTCTGACTCATTCGCCCTCAATCAAGAATTTCTCGATGCACCTATTCATATGGAGCAAGGTGTGGTCTTAAAAGCACCAAAGATTTCTTGAAAAAAACTCACTGCTGAGACAGTTGCTGAATTGGAGCTCAGTGAAGATGCCCAGCTTGTTGTGAAGTATTTCCTCTCACATGCTGATGTAGAGAGTGTACAAACAAGCACTTTTCTTACAGGCATTAGAAAAGCCACAGAATTTATACTGGAACTACCAAAGATTCTGATTGAGATAAATGCAGCATTTGCAAAGTGAGGAATTGCCACCCGTATTCAGAAAACAGGATCCACTATCAGCATTACTCATAGCTAAATATCCATGACTGCTGAGCAACCTCTATGGGATAGTACAACCAGTGTCTGAGTCCGCATCGCTCTCAAAACCTGAAAAACTGAAATTCTCTCAAAAACACTCCATGATAGAATGCTTCACCTCATGTTTATGGTAGAGGAAGTGCCTGAGGTGATAGAGCTGGTGGAGGAAGTAAAAGAGAGGGTAGGAGAAATCATGCTCGACCTTTTTCCTAGTATTGATATTGATGGGATGTGTGATTTTCTCGAAGATCTCGGTAGCTCTATTGCTGATTTTTATCACAATCCAGATTCGTCACATTCAGCAGCATTTCAAACATATATCGCAGCTCGCACAAAGACTCTCCTCGATATGGGTCAGCAAACTGAAACCGATAATCAAGAAGTCGAAGAGGGTCCAACAGATATCTCAGCAATTGTTCAGAAAATGATGCCACCAGGAGGCTGATCTCCATGAGAATTCCGACCAAAAAATGGTTCCTCAAACTGAGCTCCTATAAAAAAAAGAACTGGTCTCGTAGAGGGGCCTCGTTGAAAGAAGGTAAAAAAGAAATGAACAAGAGAGATGAAAGGATTCTGAGATGATTGGCAAGAAAAAAATCGAGAAAGCCCGGGGAGAGATGGGTATATAGTGTATATGAAAGAAGCATGAAAGACAGATCTCCTTACTCGTGAACAAGAAGTAGATCTAGCCGATAAAATCAAAAAAGGTGATAAGGAAGCAAGAATACATATGATCGAGGCGAATCTGCGTCTCGTGATAAAAATAGCACATGATTATGAACACTATTGACTCGGTCTCCTGGATCTCATTCAAGAAGGCAATATGGGCCTCATGAAAGCTGTTGAACGATTTGACCCAAACAAAGGAGGTAAACTCTCAACTTATGCTGCATGGTGGATAAAACAGTCTATCAAGAGAGCTCTCGCAAATCAAGCGAGAACTATTCGCCTTCCTGTCCATATGGTGGATAAAATTTCCAAGATGAGAAGAGTAGCATTGGCACTTTCAGAAGAATTTGGCCGGCCCCCTACTGATGAAGAACTCCGTATAGAGCTTGGTATGGATCCAGAGAGGTTCTCCACTCTTATGTCTTCATCCATGAGCATGACCTCGTTGGATGCCCCTCTCAGTGAGGATAATGATACAGAGTATTCCAGTGTTATCGCTGACACAAAAGCTCTGAGCCCATTAGAGCTCCTGAGCCACAAAAATATGCATATGCAACTCGACGATCTCCTCGAAGTCCTCGATGTACGAGAGAGGAAAATCATAGATGCACGATTTGGTCTTGCAGGTCAAAAGCCACAGACACTTGAAGAAGTAGGTCAAGAATTCTGAGTGACAAGAGAGCGAATTCGTCAACTCCAGAATATTGCTCTCAAGAAAATGAAGCGTGCACTTCAAAAAAAAGAAGACCCAGGTCCGAGGCCTCTTAGGAAAGGTGGTACGGAGTTCGATGATGATTTTTTCCGTGACGAAGACGAAGAAGACTAGATTTATTATCCCATTAACAGTTAGTCTCTCATGCCACCAGAACAACCTCGAGCCCCTACGACAGTTGATAATCCCGGTCAATCAGAGAGTGAAGTTCTCGCACAATCATTGCTCGATAGGATACTTCACCTCATGTTTGCCGTGGAAAATCCTCCAACACCCGAAGAAGTATCGGACAGGATACAGAGACAAATTGGTGAGGTCCTTCTCAAAACTGCTGATGTCGACAAGGTGATGGATTATCTCGCAGATGTAGACGGGTACATCATGAGTCTCTATGATAATCCAGACACAGAGAATGCGCGGGTATTTGTCGAATCTGTGAAAAGTCGCACAGAGGCTCTCCTGGGCACTGTTCATTCTCATAATGAAAGCTATACTTCTCCGACATCTTCCTCGAGGAAAAATTGAGGGCAAAAAGAGAAGACTGGGACCTCATTCAGACAGACAAAAACCAAGAAGCTCTCACGCCCTGCTCAGCAGGCATTTTATAGACAAACACGAGCAGAATTATTGGCTCAATCTCACCTCAATGATAGACATCCTGTGCAACGAGAAATACTCGAAAAAATACTTCACGATATCACGATTAAAGGTATCACAACTGGATACATTCACGAGCCAGCCCGTACTGGTAAAACAGCTATTTATATAGATTTTATTAGGCACTATTTTCATTATTTACGAGATGAGCTACACCTGGGGAAGCGTGTTTTTATCATAGTGCCTTCAGTGATTCTGATGTCTCAAATCCCGGATGAGATAGAGAAATTTTTCCCTCAGCTGTCCATCGGAGCCTACAATGGGTCAGAGAAAAATATCCATGCAGATGTCGTCGTGATTACCTATGAATCATTTAAAAAACTTGTAGAAAAGGGAACTAAAAGACCAGAAAACAAGGAATGTCTCATACTGGATGAGGCTCACGAAGCTCTCTCAGATCTCAGACAGGATCTGATTGGTCGCTTTACACAGAGTATCAGACTCGGAGGCACTGCGACTTCTGAGCTCTGAGATGAGAGAACGGTTGAAGCCCTTCTCCAACATCAGTATCATCGTATGTCTATTCTTCAGGCTGTTGAATATGGGCTTATTGCACCGTATCATGTGATCTATGTCCTCACAGATACTGATCTATCATGATTGCAGATGGTTGCTGGTGATTTTTCTGGATCTGTGCTCGCATCGAGAATTGATGTCCCAAAACGAAATGCCATCGTTGTCGATCTCTATAAAAAGTGTTTTCTCGGTAAAAAAGCCATAGCGTATTGTGGCGTAGTCAAGCATTCTCATAGTCTCCGTGATGATTTCTTATTAGCGGGCGTCAAGGCTGTTTCCATAGACAGTAGCCCCGGGTATGACGACAGAGATCTGGAGGCATTTCGGAGAGGGGAGTATATGATTGCTACCAATCCATTTAAGCTCGTGCAGTGATTTGATGACCCCGAAGTAGAAGTCATCTTTTCTGTGAGACCCACTTTTTCTCCCAGAGTTGTTGGACAGAGTTGCCCTCGGGGGCAGACTCTACGAGAATGAAAAACTTGTTCATATATTATTGAATTAGTTGATCCGAGTTCTGACAGATTCCCCCTTTTATATGAAGAATTTGTCCTCAGAGACCATCGTAAAACAACAGGTGATCATAATTTTTCTCTCGAGCAGCTTCGCGAATTTATGTCTGGGAAAGTGGCCGAAAGGGGAGAAATTATAGCTATACCTCAGACTATAAATGGCTATATGGTAGCCTCCACACCAACAGCAATAGAAAATTTATTTACACTCAGAGAGATAGACTCCAACAAGGAACTCATCAAACAGGGTATTACTCCAGGTGATCCGCCCGATGACTGGCCTTCTTGTATGGAGCTGGAGATGTTTGCCGATATTGAGAAATGATGGGTCAATAAAAGGCTCTTCAGTGTCGTGTATCATAAAAAGATGAAGTACAGTACTACCATCAGAAAATATAGAGTTTCTACCCAGAGAGCCCGAGATTATATACCACCAGATATTGTCTGATTTGTATATGACGCTTATCAAACAAAAAATCCATCATGGACTCCACCGTGAAGTGATTTTTCTCGTGCCAGTATGATATGAGGAGTTAAATCTGCACAAAAAAGTTCAACAGATACAATCCCTTATTCTCTTTCTTTATTGGATTTAGCACAACAACTAGATTGTGATGTTTCTTTTCTTGAGGCTTATGCAGGAGAATTTTTCATCAGAAATAGTGTAGAATCCTCTTTCTCGAATAATACCTATCAATGAACTTTTGATTTTGAGGAGCTGCAGAAACTTATTCAAACAAAAAAAACTGATGAAGTGTCAATAGCGGACATTGCCGATTTCCTGAGAAGAGATTATACTATGGTTATATCTGTTTTACTCGAAACTCTTGAAAAAAAGAATATATCATCAGCGAGAATCAGAAAAGGTTATATTTGTCTCGATCATTGGTTGGCTGTGGAAAAAGAGGTAAGTATGTAGCCCGAAATCTCCTATGCAATGACTCTCATGACTTCTCTGGCTCCAGGCTCGCAATCGTGATTATAACGGTTGGTTCCGTGAATCACATCTGGAGTACTACATTGATGGAGCAGAAAATGAGATTGCGGAAATCCGTAAGAGTCTTGCTGAGCAAAATCACGATGAACTCGAGCTCGAAGTCGGCGATCTCCTCTGGGATGCGCTCTCACTCATCAATAAGCTCGATCATGCATGACTCATAGATATGGATCGAGTGTGTACTCGTGCTGTTGCGAAATTCGCAGAGAGGATGCCGTATGTCGTCGAGTGATATTTCGAATGAGATATGGAGAGGCGGCACGAGACCTGGGAAGAAACTAAAAAGCTTCAAAAATCTCGTGGACTCGATGAGAATCACCCACTCGTGCAGAAAGTCTGGAATACTATTAAAGAAGAGATAAAAGAGAAAAAATAAAAGAGGAGGATTTTTTACTTGTAATTGAACACTGTATCATGGTCGTCTATACTCTCATCCGTGTGCCAAAACTCCGTCGCATGAGTCTCCGAGTCCAATCTCAGAGAGATATCGTCGTGCGTGCTCCCATGAGGACATCTGAGCGAGAAATTGAATCCTTCGTTGAGAAAAATATTGATTGGATTCAAAAGCAGAGAAAAAAACAGGCTACCTACATAGCACTGACTCGTGCAGAGCTAGAAGACTTCGAAAAAAGAGCAAAAAAATTCCTCCCCGAGCGGACGCGAGTTCTCGCTGAGCGACACGGTTTTGACTACCTACGAGTGACCTGTCGTCACCAGAAAACCAGATGGGGGAGCTGTAGTCATAAAAATGGTATCAGTCTCAATATCGAGCTGATGCGACTCCCACAAAAACTCCGTGACTATATCATTATCCATGAACTCGTTCACACTGTCCACAAGCATCATCAGAATGCTTTTTGGAATCACCTCGAGCGGATACACCCATGAGCACTTGAGCTCGACCGTGAAATGACCAAGTGGAAGATAGGTTATGCGACGAGGCAAGAGTAATATTTCGAAATACCTGTTTTTTCGTAAGTTAATAATATTTAGACAAGAATTATTGACTTTGTATCTATCGGACATATTCTCTGGAGAAAATTTATGCCTGAATCACCGTCATCAGAGCCGTCACATGAACGCACTTACCAGGATGTTCTGCGAGATAGGGGAGTCTCAATATATCCTCGGAAAAAGCATGATGCCGTGAACAATGGCAGAGATAGGCGTGATTTTCTTGTAGCAGCCTACGCGGTTATCACACACCTAAAACCTGAATTGTTCAAGCACCTTTTATCGACTTCTCTTTATTCCAGAAGAATCGAGTATATCAAGCATGTTCTAAAAATATCAACAGAATTGAGTCTCATGAGTATCCTCGCCAAGGTTATTTCATTTGATAAAAAGCAAAACATAATCATCCCCACTGATATTCAGCTCGATGATATCTTGCGAGAAATGCAGGCAATATTTGAACCAGAGACCATTCGTGTACGCGAGATATTACCTCCAGAGATTGTTCCAGAGCGATTGAGTGGTCCAGGAACTTTTCTCGGTCGCCCTATTACCAATGTTGATATTCTCAGCATACTCGAATCTCTTCCCATAGTCGAGCCTGAGCCAGCTAAAGAACCCGCACCAGCAATAATACAACATACACCAAGAAGGGAAAAACCGTCATTTACCTCTGTCACACAGCCTGTCTCTGCTCGAGTGTCAGAATCCATCAAACCCAAGCGTCCCGCTCCTCCTCTGGCTCCTCGTCGGGGCGACAAGCCACAACATCCCTGACATCGTATCTGGGAAATACCCAAACATGTTAAGGAAGTATTAGCAAACAAATCTGCTGAAGCACCACAAATTCTACAGAAAAAACCTTCACTGCCTGAATTGCCTGAATTTAGCAATCGAGAAGAGGCGCTTGCATGGTTGCGAAATCAACACCTATTGCGTCAAAAATATAGAGAAGCGTTAGAGCAAAAGGATGATCTAGCTTTGTTTGCATTCATTCGACCACTCTCTCCATTTTTAGCTCGTAGCCTTATCAGTATCCGTAACGCTTTTTGATATATATCATATCATGATATTTTGAGATGAGCCTTTGAACCCTGAGAGACAGTAGTGAACCCCTCTCCAGTAATCATACCGGTGTGAACCACCGCAAAAATTACGAATCTTGCTACACCACCTTCGATTCCTCCAGTTCCTCAATCACCATCAGCAGAAAAAGAACAAATTGATTTAACCCCTGCACACGAAAAGCAAATTCAGGATGTGTTTACACTTCATATAACAGCTAATTATGCGGGGTTTTTGAGCGCAGTACAGAGCCTCCCTCCTGAGATTGCTCATGAGGTAGAGCAGATCCGTTCTGCATTTTCACACTCCAGCATATTTCATGCGATAGCATATATCGCAGGGGCTGATTTTACAGCAAAAGATAACAATCTCTATGTTTCTCATAATTGGTATACGAGAATCCGCAAATTGCCAGGCGTAGACACGAATCTAAAAACACTCCTTAATCTCTGAAAAGATGCGAATAAAATGTCAGTCATTGAGCGGAAAATTGGGAATATACGAGTAAGAGTACCCAGTAATCTCCGAGATCCATGGCACGGATTTGACGAGATTCATGCGCTGGA
>CAYQWU010000017.1:0-11981 GCA_964421335.1 uncultured Candidatus Peribacteria bacterium | reverse complement strand
TAAATAAAATTGTTAAGTAGAAAGTATAATTGCGTTGGCTACTTATCCAACATTGGTTCGTGAGAAGCCCTCTTACGAGGCACGAGAATGGTGGGTCCTCTGGGGATCGAACCCAGGACCGCCGGCTTAAGAGGCCGTTGCTCTACCGACTGAGCTAAGAACCCATCGCACGCGAGTATACGCGAAAATACGAAAAGGCAAGGAAATTTATACCTTCAAATGTCCCCGAATAATATCCTCAAATCCTGCTCGGAAATTCTCCACATCAAATTCTCTCGCTCGGGCTATGAGAGGAGCACTCTCATCATACCTCCCCTCCCCTATTTCATGGTCAAAATCCAGGAACGAACGCTGAAAACTCTCATCCGTTTCTTCAGGGAAAAATCGCCCTGTCACTCCATCAATATTTACCTCAAGCAATCCTCCTTTTGCCAATCCAAATACTGGAATACCTGCAGCGAGAGCTTCGAGTGGAGCGATTCCGGCGTCTTCCTTTTGTGGCATGAGAAATCCTCGGGCATTTTTGTATATTTCCACAACTGCCTCATCAGATATTTTTCAGAGGAATTCTATAGTCTTTCCTGCTATTTTCTCGAGTTCTCCTCTCTGTGCACCATCTCCGATGATCTTGAGGGGAATATTCAAACGATTCATTACACGAATAACCCTATCGACCTGTTTAAATGGCGTAAGTGCGCTGGTCACGACGAAATAATTTCGCTCTGATACAGGGGCAGTTCCATGAGAAAATCGAACCGTATCAACCGGTGGCCAGAGAATAACAGAATCTCGGTTATAGTATTTCTGAATTCTCCCTCACACTTCACGACTATTCGCTATGTAAATGTCCGGACTTTTTGAAGCTCTGAGGTCAACACGACGAAGCCAAGAAAATAACAGACGAACCAGTGGTCAGAGAATAACTCTCTTCAAAAAAATCCTCAATTTTGTCCTTTGTCCTTTGTCCTTTGTATTTTTTAATCAAAGTTCTGCTTGAACCTCATCTGTCGCATCCCAGAGGTATCTCGCTGGAGAATGACAATAACAGATGTGAACGGCATTGTTTCATTTTTTTACCCCGTGTGCAAAACCAGAAGAACTCGAGATAACGAGGTCATACCCTGAGAGATCTATTCTGCTGACCGAAAATGGCAGGAGAGGCAGTGACGCTCGTGGCTTTCCAGTGAGCTTGAAAAACCACTGCGCAGGTCATGTACATTTCACTCGTGATTTTGGAAATACATCGCCTACTTTGCTCGAGTCGTACATGAGTGTAAAAATATCTGCTTCAGGATAGAGCTTCATGAGCTCCAGGAGGACTCTTTCTGCCCCTCAGAACTTGATCAGCATTTCGTGGACTATGGCTATTTTCATACGGGAAGTATAGGGATTTTTATTTTTTTGTCTTCTAATAATTTGACATACAGATTTTTCGGTTATATTACAGCGATTGTATTATTATTTTTCACACATGAATACTGCTACAGGTGAGCTTTCCTCTACGGTTGAACAAGTACCGAAAAAAACTGACAAATCTACGAAACCAAATACTCAAGAAGTTAAGTGAAAAGTAGCTGAAAAACTTGCCCTACTACTGAAAGAAAACGCGACTGAATGGGTAGGATTTGCCGATTATACTATTGATACCCAGAATACTACTCTGTTCTCGAGCTTTTGATTTAAGGATTGCGCAATAAGGTTTCTCCCTTTTTGGGGATCATGCTTCATAGTTTTAGACGATAGAGAATTCAAAGTTTGAATACCCAATAATACATGAAAATTCTCGGAATATTTAGAAAGGATAGCTATCTTCGCAAGCAAATATTCAAGTCTACGCCGTGTGTCCACCAGTAGTGCAGGACTCGAGGACAAGGAAAATACGCCTCAGCACAAATGGCAAACACCCACCTACAAGCCTTTACCAAAACTCTCTGATAGAGAATCATTAGTGATACAATTCCAAAATGAAATGAGAGAATTCTTAACTCTTCCGGAGACTCGCGATAATCAAGAATAAAGCGAGTGCTGTATGGACTGATTCAAACGAATGGAGAAATGTATTCATCACGAGGACACCGGCGAGTGCAGCGAGCATCGCTGGATATTTCCTGAGGTGAATGAGTAAGAGCAAGAAAATCAGCGCAAAGAAGAAGAAACCTATGATACCTCCTTCGATGAGTTGCTGAATATACCAGCTCTCTGGGATATAGTAGTGCTCAGTATTCATGACAAAATCACGATTGCGTGCAAGGAAATATTCGCCTAATTGTTTTATCTCGCCATCGAGAGATGCCATTGGTATGGGATTCTGATTCACTTCTGCGATAGCACGACTCGCTGGTCCTGCCTGAGCGAGACCATGACCGAGAGGTTGCTCGAGGAATCGGAGATAACCGATGTACATGCGTTCAAAGTGCGCAGAAGTGGATCATTTTCGAGTGATGACTTCAGTGAATTTCGGACCAAATTGGAAGACTGCTAGTGTAGCTGCGACGAGTACGAGGACAACTGTTGTGCTGAGCTTTTTCCAATTGATATGACGGAGGCGGAAGTGTCCGCGACGAATCTTATCAGCGAATGCATAGGCTATCAATATGACGGAACCTGTGAGCATACCGAGAAGTCCGCTCCTACTATAGGTCTGACTCATGAGAAATACGAGCAAGAGGAGAACGACTGAGTTGATAAATCGATACTTGCGAAATCGAGAAAAAAGCGAGATATAAGTCCCCATGTACACGAGGAGAAAAAATGCCATCTGATTGGGCCCCTCGAGCATACCCTGAAATCTGACAATAGACGCACCAGGAATACCGTGATATATCGGAGGAGGACCTGCACCATCCCAGACACTCACCTGCCCACTAAATCCAAATATTGTGAGAAATACCTCCCCAAAAACATACCGAATCAAGAGACTTCCTGCGAGCATGAGTCCTCCTGAGAGGATAAATATTTTGCCAATTTGCCAGAATCGGATATCCCACAGAGGAATTATCTGCCGGAAAAATACAAAGGCTATGAGAAATTCTGCATCATACCTGAGCCCATAGATGAATCCAGTGAGAGATGTTCCTGTACCGATGCTGATAGCAATCAACGTCAATATGTAGATACCTATACTCGCGTCTATTTTGTCAAAATGAGGACGATATTTTTTTCTCCACATATCCCCTACTGCGACCATGACGATGACTGCAAGAATGATTTCTTTTGCAAATCGCATCATCTCTATACCGAGACGCTCTGTGCCTGTGACAGAGACAATAACAGACCATGGGAGAAATCCTGCGAGAAAAAGCACGAGGAATCTCCCTATTTTTTGTAATGACATATAATTTAGAGGTTAACCTCTGCAGAAATATTTGGTTCAACTATATCATTTGATGGTACAGGCATCAACGCCAACCAGGCAGTACCTACGACACCGAGAAGAATTCCAAAGAGAGCCAAGAGGGCCATAACCTGAACCCAGGTAATACGAATTTTTTTTGTCATAAAAAGCTGTGAATGATAAAACAGTGGGATTATAGAGAAAAAGTCTCCTCTGTCACGATGAGTTTCACGAGAAGTGACTATCGTGTTGTGGTGCGACAAATACGAGGATTACCGACATATTCATCATTGCGAGAAAATATACAGTTAAACCACGAGAGTTGTGCTCGTATGACACGGAGATTTTCTTCATTTTCAGAACCCGGCTTTTGCATCAATCATGAAGTGTCTATCTGTTTGATGAGTGCCTGGAGATCATTGATAAATACCTGATTCTGGATGGCATTTCCCTCAGTATCCTCGAGATCATCGCGGAGGACGAACCAGTATTCTTTTTTGGTAAAGTAAGTATTTTCGAGAATTATTTTGAGATTTGAGAGGGATTCTATGGCGTTCTTTGTGAGTGATTTCCTGACATCTTCTGCGACATCTGGGGAGTTTTGAAGTGAGTCTCCGATGCGTATCATCTCTCTCACTATCTGGAGAGAATATGCACTTCCGAGTTGCTGACTCGCGAGCATCTGCGTGAGGTATCACCATATTTCCATACTCGAGACAGTCGTCCCAGATTGTATCATCTCGAGGATAGCTTTGTCACGAATGACACGAGCGCGCGCATCTCAGGCGAGGAGCTGTGCATGATAGATGCGGAAAACGCTTGCCCATGAGTAATCATTATTTTCAGTACTTTTTCCTATCTGGAGCCATGCCTGGGTAGCGCGTTCGAGTGGGAGAAATACTTCTGGGAAATTCTCTCGCTCACGACGAAATACATCGTCTAAAATCGTGAAACACGAGGTGCTGTCAGCTCCACAGCTGTCCCCTGCTTCTATCTTATTCACGAGAGATTGAATTTCTTCGAGTGCATTTCGGACACGGATATCACGGCGAAATATCCCTGCAGTTTTTGATTCTGGCTCACGAGCGAGCGATGATTTTATCATAGCATCGAGAAATTTCTTTGAGACATTTCCGAGTGCTTTTTCCTGATCACGAGGGAAAAATGAGGTATAAATCAACCAGAGATTCGCGGGGATGATTTCTGTATTTTCTGAGAGGTCGAAAAACTCTACTTTTCCATCACGGGAAAGAAATGATGGCAATAATTTAACACCATTGAGAGTCATATCCGCATCAAAATTGGTAACAAGTTTTTCTTCGACGGAGCTCAGTACTCATCAGACTCCTGTGAAGAGGATTTCTGTATTTGGAGATTTGATAATGGTTTTCTGAGTCTGGCTGAGTGACCGAATGATCCATTGACCAGAAATGAGCTCAATAGTATATTCTTCACCGTTTTTCTGGATTTTTGGGACTTCTCATTGTCAATACAGGATAATTTTTCACTCCTGATAACTCATGAAGTCAAATTTTTTGTCTGGAGAAAAAACGCCCCTCTCCCAACCATTTTCTTTTTTCTGAATAGACCTCCAGAGGAGATCCTCACCAGTATCAACGGTTACCACTGATGCTGGCCACGAACTGAGCCACCAGAAAAATAATCCAGCTCAAGCAATGATTCAGAGTGACAGGAGTAATATTCGGCTACGCATAGTCATAATAGTATAGATTTTTACCTGAGAGCAACTTCTGACAGTTTCCAATCGGATTCAAATGATTCTGAAATACTTTTAACTATCTCGCCGGAGATAAAAATTCACACCTCACGGTTATTTTCAAGAGAATTCTCGGTGTAGTTAAAACTTCAGACAAAAGCACTCTCCTTATCACGAATGATGACCTTTGCGTGGAGTGGTTTTTTCATGTGGTGGACTTGCAGACAAGTGCCTTTCTCCAATGCTGAATCTGCAGAGTCTTCATAGTCTGCGAGGAGGAGACGCACTTCCTTACCTGCTAGACAGAGTCGAGATAATTCTGCGAGAAGTCTTTCATCAGAAAAACTCGGAGCATAGATGTCTATTTTGGAACGGGATAGTTCTATAAAATCAATAATTCTCTCTCGAGCATTCGTCGGGCCAGCCAGCAATCTCACATCCCGAGATACTCACATACCTCAAGCAAAATCAGCCTCAAAGATACTTGCTAAATTATTGAGTATTGAAGTATCACTACCCTGAATGAAGAATTCTCGATTGGTCGAAAAACTCGCACGCGTCCAGTTCGCGGTTTCAACAATCCAATTGGCATCAATAATGGAATATTTGGCATGCATAAATGCAAATTGTTTTTCTCCACTCAGGTGCAGTGGGATGTTATTTCCCTTGAGAAATAATTCAGTTTCTCTATTGATACTTGTATTTCAGAAGGGAAATTTCTCCAGTATGACTCGTACATCGACTCCCCTCTTGTGTGCCCTTACGAGGGATTCTCGCAGGCTCGGAAGTGTCAGTGTGTAGACATTTATCCATACTCGTTCTCGTGACGCATCAATCATTCCAATAATCCACGACTCTGAAATAGGTCATTTTCTAATAGTCGCTGTGGTGAGGAAATCCTGCTGACCTGAGACTGATTCTCTTCACTCATGATGCTGTCTATATTCTCATATATCAAAGCTTCCGACAAAGATATACACAACAACTACCAGTATACTCCCGAGGGCGAATTTCTGGAAATGTCTCATAGGTGATTTTATCGGAAATGGAGGTGAATGTTATTCTCAAATCCGTGCTGAATCAAAGTTTTTGAAAGAATATCACGGAGAGCACCCTCGTAATTGCGGAGCTCGAAATTGATGATGGGTTTACTGGTGACCACTGTGACGATATCTCTGAAAAATGTGACAGTAGATATGAGACCTGCGAGATCTTCTCTTCCTGATGTCGTGAGATGTTTCTTCACGATGGCCGTGAGGAGTGCTGAGAGCACTAGGGGGCTATTGCGTTGTACAGCCCGAGTATCCAGTATGTAGGAGCGTGCTACCATAGTGGGGGGAGGAGATAGAAGATGAGTCCACTCGCCGAGAGAAGTGCTCAGATAAGCCAGAACCTCATAACAATTGTTTCTTCCATCATTCCTTTTGCCTCGAGGTGATGATGATAGGGCGCGATGAGAAATACTTTTTTACCATGACGAAGTCGCTTACTCGTAATCTGAATAATAACAGAAACAACCTCCCAAATATAGACAAGAGATATAATGACGAGCACAACCAGAGTATCAGTCATCAGTGCCATCACCGCAAGCCCACCTCAGAGACCGAGAGCTCCAGCGTCTCAGAGATAGAATTGTGCGGGCTTGATATTGAACCAGAGAAATGCAGCAAGAGCAGCCGCGATAACGACACAAATAGTGGAGAGGAGAAAGAGATTTTCGTTGTAGGTGATAAATGCGTAGAGAAAATAATTCTGAGCAAGAAGCCCACCAGCGAGACCGTCGAGACCGTCCGTGATATTCACACTATTCGCCATAGCGGTGATGATGAGAATACTCAATCCAACATACCACCAACCTATATCGACCAGTCCGTAGCCAGGAATAGTGATACTATCATGTCCGAGTTTGGTAAAAAACCACCAAGCTCCAGCAAAAGAAAATATCGTGAGTCCCAGCATTTTCACACGAGCGCTCATTCATTTTTTGCCGCCTACATCCCGTACATTGAGATAATCATCTATCGCACCGAGTATCCCCATCGAGAAGAGAGCAAAAAGTGGGAGATATGTCTCATTACGATTCCAGAGGGTATAATGGAGATCAAAACCAAGTGGTCACTGGATGAATTTCAGAAAAACTGTTGCAGAAACCATGATAGCTACGACTATCAGAATCATCCCTCCTCCCATATTCGGAGTGCCTTGTTTGTGGATGTGAAGAGCGCGATACTTCGTTGCCTTACCTCCACCGAGAGATGCTTCAGTGCGAATTTTCTTTGCGAGTTTGAGTCGTCGTAGGAGTCTGATGTAGCTGGGAGTGATGAGCATAGCGACACAAAATGTGACGATACCAAACACCACTATTCGCAAAATATTATCATCCATAAGTTATTAAGAATAATTGTAGATAAATATTGATAATACGAAATATCATCTCTCTTGAACAATTCCTATCTTATGGGACAAAAAAATCTCCCACGAATTGTGGGAGATTTTTAAAACTAAAATATTACATCATGCCCATACCGCCCATTCATCCCATACCGCCACCCATAGGAGGCATTGATGGTTTTTCTTTTTCTGGGATTTCATAGATAACGGCTTCTGTTGTGAGGAACATCCCCGCAATAGAAACAGAGTTTTCGAGAGCGATTCGTGGAACTCGAGTTGGGTCTATGATTCCCTCTTCTATCATATCCACAAAAACATTTTTCGCTGCATCATATCCGTAGCTGAAATCTTTGTGTTCGAGAATTTTTGAAACAATGACAGCACCTTCTTGACCAGCATTTTCAGCAATTTTCTTTGTTGGATAATGCAGGGCTCGTTTCACGATTTCGACACCGATTTGTTGATCACTATTTGGAGCTTTGAATGTATCGAGGATTTTTGCAGCTTTGAGGAGAGCGACGCCACCACCAGGGACGATACCTTCTTCGACTGCAGCACGAGTAGAATTCAGAGCATCTTCGAGGCGAAGTTTGAGCTCCTTCATTTCGACTTCTGTTGCAGCGCCGACTTTGATTACAGCGACACCTCAGATAAGTCTGGCAAGTCTCTCCTGCATCTTCTCACGATCATAGTCTGAGTCAGTCTTATCTATCACACGACGAATCTCATTTGCTCGAGCTTCGATATCTTTTTTATCAGCTTGCGTAGCGACGATAGTTGTCGTCTCGCGAGTTGCAACAATAGAATCGATTTTACCGAGAACTTCGAGGCCCACTGATTCGAGTTTGAGACCGATTTCTTCTGAGACAACTGCAGCACCAGTGAGGAGAGCGATGTCTGCGAGATTTTCTTTTCGACGATCACCGAATCCTGGAGCCTTGATAGCGAGGATAGAGAAAACTCCCTTGAGTTTATTGAGAACAACAGTGGTGAGAGCCTCAGAATCGAGGTCTTCACAGATGATGACGAGTTCTCGTTTTCCTGTTTGAAGCAATGCTTCTAGGACTTGGAGGATGTCTTTTGTTGATGAGATTTTTTTATCAGTGATGAGGACTGGTACTTCTGAATACCTGGCTTCCATCTTCTCTGCGTCAGTGATCATGTATGGAGCGATAAATCCGTTTTTGAATTGCATACCTTCCGTCACAGTCACTTCCATTCCAAAAGTTTTTCCTTCCTCAACAGTGATGACGCCATCTTGTTTTACCTTATCCATAGCATCAGCGATGATCTGACCTGCTTCAACATTTTGAGCAGAGATAGTCGCGATAGCTGCTATTTCTGCTGAAGTTTTCACAGGGCGAGAATTCTTGGTGAGCTCATCTGACACGACAGAAGCAGCGAGCTTCATACCATTCTTGAGTTCGATAGCATTGATACCAGAGCGGATCTCACGAAGTCACTCAGAAATCATCGCATAAGTCAGAACCGTTGCTGTCGTCGTCCCATCACCTGCTGCATCGTTTGTTTTTGAAGCAACATCTTTGATGAGCTCAGCTCCCATATTTTCGATAGGATCTTCGAGGTCGAATTCTTTTGCAATTGTCACACCATCATTGGTGACCTGAGGAGCCCCGTAGCTCTTTGGGAAGACAACATTACGACCTTTTGGCCCGAGTGTTGCTGAGACGGCATCGTGAAGTTTTTTGACACCTTCGAGCATTTTCTGACGACCTGCATCTCCGAAGAGAACTTGTTTCTTTGCCATATTTTTGAAAATTAAGAATTAATGATTAATCGACTTTTGCGAGGATATATTCTGCGGCTACGATAGTGAGGTTTTCTTCTCCTTCGATCTTGATATCATCACCTGAATACTGTCCTTTGAGGACTTTATCTCCTTTTTTGAGTTCGTAGCCCAGTTTCTCCTGAACGAGTGGACCGACTGATTCGACGATAAACATATTTGGACTATCGTTTTGCTCCTTTGGGAGGATGATACCAGAAGCCGTTTCTTTCTTGGCTTCCATTTTTCTGAGGACTATTCTGTCCTGAAGCGGTGTAATCTGTGCCATAGAAATAAAGGGTTAAAAATATTGAGATTGCTAACTGTTTTTAGCACGCAGAGTATATAGGTGCTAATTATTTAGTCAAGAAAAGTTTACACTTTCTGATGTGGTATCTCGATTCGCACAGTAAATCCTGCATCTTGAGCACTGATGAGGTCGACGGCACCACCAGCATCTCGCACGATTTTATCCACGATTGAGAGGCCGATGCCCAGCCCCCTATCACGGATATCACCTGTTTTTGATTTCTCTGCTTGATAAAATTTCTCCTTCAAATAGGGCAAATCCCCTGCTGTCACTCCTCGTCCATTATCCTGAAATATGAGAATGTCGGTCGTGCTCTCATGAAAATAATTCACCCGGAGCTGCGTACCATGCCCCGCGTATCGGAGGAAATTGCTGACAATATTATGAAAAATCTGCACGAGACTATCATGATCAAATACTATAGTTGCACGCTTGGGACCATCATACACCATTGACTGCCCATGATGCGAGAGCTCTCCTGAGTGAGTCTCCTGAATCATGCGAAATACATCGAGAAAGGTAATTTTTGCATGACGGAAATCCGTAGGTCTACTCTCAAATGTCTGGAAATGCATAAGACTCTCGACGATACGAGTGAGTCGCCCCAGTTCTGCTGTGAGAGAATCTATATTTTTGGTATTGAGTTGAATCACTCCATCTTTGATTCATTCGAGATAAACACGAATTGCTGTCATGGGAGTCTTGAGCTCATGACTCATATCAGCGAGAAACTGCGTACGAATACTCTCCTGATGATCGAGACGGAGACGGAGATTATTCAGCGAATCCACGAGTGGGCGGAATTCATCCTTTCCCTGGTAATCCAATGCTTTACCTCATGAAGTCGTGAAATTATCGAGTGTATCCGTCACAGCGTGAATGGGCTGGAATGATTTCCTGAGGAAGTAGAGGACGAATCCCACGACGACGAGGACGAAGAGGATATTTATCGCAATCATTGCGACGAGAACCTGCATGACAAATTGACGCTTTGGATCAGTGCCATCAGTGAAGCTAAACCCGAGAGGAGCGTTACGGAGAAAGGTCGACATAGCATTGAGTCCGATGACATCCTCGACTTGTTTGGTTTCTACACCTGATTCCTCGAGATACTCGCCCACAGAATCACGGTTAAATGTCGGACTGGTATCAATATAGGTCTCGATGCCTGTCGTGAGTTTATCGAGGTCTTCATCGATTTCACGATATTGTTGGAGCAGCTCAGGAGCATCTTCGGGGTATTGCTTGATGAGAGACAGGATCTCCGCATCTATCTCATTCTGACGAGTCTCCGCATAAAAAGTCTGCAGAAAATCAAAGAAATACCGCTGTGTCACATATGGCAACACCGTGAGATTGAGCGTCAGGAAAAGGGCGACAACACCAGCGACCAAGAGGAGAATTTTTCGGGTGAGAGACATGAGAGAAAGTGTTTAATTCGTTTAATTTGTACAATTCGTTTAATTCGCTACATTACTCGTATAAAATATAAGAGAAAATCTGTTTTTGTAAAAACCTTGCAAACAATAACCTCTGTAAGCCCTTCCTATGAAACACATAACACCCGCGACAGATGACCTCGGTCAGAGACTTGATAGATATATGAGAAAAATATTCCCCGGCGCAAAGCTCGGAGAAATATTTGAAGCCCTTCGTACAAAAAAAATCACCCTCGCTGGGAAGAAACTCCCAGAGAATACCAAACTCCGCGCTGGTGATATCCTCTATATAGATATTCCACCTGAGGTTTTGAAGATCTGGGAACAGCGAGAAGTAAAGAGTCGAATCATTCATGAAAAACTCGAGCCCGAGAGAATACTCTACCGAGACGACGATATCCTGGTCTATGATAAACCCTCAGGGCTCATCGTCCATAGTCCTGATCATAAGACAGATGAAGTATCGCTCATCGAACAAATAGAGGATTATCTCATCGCGGACGGCTGGAAGCCTTCTGGCACATTTGCACATCCAGCACTCGCACATCGTATCGACCGTGATACCTCTGGTGTCATCATATCCTGTCTGAATCGCCTCTCCTACGAACATATGGCAGAACAATTCCGCACGAGAAAAGTCGAGAAGACCTATCATGCTCTCGTCGCTGGAGTACCTGAACCAAGAGAAGGAATCATAGACGCTCCCCTCCTACGCCAAGATACAGGCAGAACTGATGAAGCAAAAGTGACAGTCGACCCAAGCGGTCAAACAGCAGAAACGAGCTACAAAGTCATAAAGACTGGCACAAAAAATGACTGGAGCCTCGTAGAGCTCCACCCAAAAACTGGGCGAACTCATCAGATACGCGTCCATATGGCTCACATCGAACATCCTCTCATCGGTGATCGACGCTATGGCTGACCAAGTGTGACGAGATTTCCAGAACTCGCTCATCTGCACAACAGAAGATGACATCTACTGCATGCGGAGAAGGTGGAGTTTA
>CAYQWU010000016.1:0-12340 GCA_964421335.1 uncultured Candidatus Peribacteria bacterium | reverse complement strand
CGATATGATTTTCGAAGGTGTCACACCTGAGCAATCAGAGCTCACGAGTCTCTTTATCTCTCTTTTTGGTGCGGGTGAGGAGAAACAGGGCGGGTGCGGAACCTGTACGAGCGGAGGATGTGAGACATGTTCTACTTGCTAAGAGAGACTTTCACTAGAAATACAAAGGACAAAATACAAAGGACAAAAGAGAGGTAATATCTCATTTTTGACTATAATTCCCATAACTTATTTTATTACTTTATCCTGTATGAAAAAAATACTTCTCATAGCGTCAGCTGCTTTCCTTCTCGCTTCATGTGGTACACCAGCGAAATCGTATGATAATCTCACAGCCTGTCTGGAGAAGAATCAGGTTGTCATGTTTGGTGCTTCATGGTGTCCTCATTGTGCTTCTCAGAAGAAACTCTTCCTCAAATCAGTGAAAGACCTCCCATATTTTGAATGTGCTGTCGGTTCTGGTCAGGCTCAGGAATGCAAGGATCGTGATATAGCGAGCTACCCTACCTGGCAATTCACAGATGCTACGATCAAATCACTCCCACCAGAAGCACTCAAAAATCTCCTCAATGGTGAATTCTCAAAAGTAAAAGGAACAACTGATATCTACAGAAAGGCTGTCACAGAAAATAAACCTGAACTTCTCTCAGCTGTTGATGCATTTCAGAAAAAGACAGATGCCCTCATGTCGTCTACTGCTTCAGACTACGAGAAACTCACCAAGCTCACTGTCCTCACAGATGGTCCAGATGAGACCCTCATAGATCGTCCAGTATATCGTTCTGGTCGTATCGCGGGCGAGAGGTCTCTCACAGAAATAGCTCTCTATGCTGGCTGTAGTGATGCGTACCAGATGGATATTACTGCGACAGAAGTCTAGATTTTTGCGAAAACTGCCTAGAATACTCCTATGAAAATCTCTCTCAATTGGGCATGACACTGGACGGAAATTCCAGGGTATACTCCTGAAGCACTCGAAACATTCTCTCACACATACTCGACCTATACTGCTGAAGTGGAGGGGATAGATAATTTCGTCTATGATGATAAAATCGTCGTCGGGAAAGTCCTCGCATGGAAACCACATCCAGACTCTGATAAGCTCTGACTCGTACAGGTCGATGCGGGGAAGTGTGGGCAACATGAGATAGTATGTGGAGCTCCAAATGCCCAGACCTCAAAATATGTCGCTGTCGCTCTCGAGAATGCCGAACTTCCTGGAGGCCTTGTCATCACGCGTCGAGAGATTCGTGGTATCGATAGTTGTGGGATGATCTGTAGTCTCGATGAATTAAACCTCCAAACCGACCGCGCTGAGGGGATATTCCCACTCGAGACAGTCTGGAGCGAAGACACTTTAGAAAAACATCTTGGTAAACCTTTCGGTCATCTCACTTTGATTCTCCCCGGTCACGATAGTGATATCGAGTACGCGATGAACGATGTCGTATTTGACCTCGATAATAAATTTATCACCAATCGCCCTGATCTCTTTTCCGTCGTTGGAAATGCTCGCGAGATTGCCTGTACTCAGAAAACTGACTTCTCTGGAATTAGTCCTGAGACACCAGTAGAATCCAATGCTCTCTCCGTGAAAATCGAATCAGATAAAGTCATCAACTACCTCCTGACAGAATATACTCTCCCAGATGTTCCTGCTTCACCTTTTCTCGTCCAGACTCTTCTCCGTCGTTCCAATCAGGGATCGCATGGACTTCTTCCTGATCTCACGAATATCGTCATGACAGAGCTCGGCCAACCGATGCATGTATTTGACGCGGATACTATTGCTGGGAATATCGTCCTCCGTATGGCAAAAAAATGAGAAGTATTTCTGTGACTCGATGACAAAGAATATACACTGACGCCAGATGATCTCGTGATCGTCGATGATAAAACAATTCTCGCTCTCGCTGGTATCATGGGCGGTAAGTCTTCAGGAACGACCGAATCAACTCGTCACATCTTCGTCGAGTCTGCTTCGTTTGACGCTGTTACAGTTCGCAAGACTTCTCAGAGACTTGGTATCCGTACTGATAGCTCGATTCGTTTTGAAAAAGGAGTCGACAGGACTCTTCCGCACATTGCACAGACTCGCTATGCCCAGCTCCTCATACACTTCATCTCTGGTGTAAAACAAGAAAAACACACTGCCATTATCTCACCACGAACGGCGACTATTATCACGCTCTCACAGGAATTACTCGTGGCGAAAATCGGACAGCCTGTTCCTGAAAAAGATGTGACGGATATCCTCACTCGTCTCGGATGTATCGTAGCTCAGACTGATGGAATCTATACTGTCACCGTTCCATCATGGAGAGATACAGGTGATATCACTTTATCAGAGGATATCATCGAGGAAATTGCGAGACATTTCGGCTATGAAAATATCCCAAGCGCACCACTCCCAGGGCCGCTCGCAACTGCTCGAGTCCATGGACATGATGTGATGACACAGGATATCACGAGATTTTTCTCAGAAAAAGGATATTATGATGCCTATACTTACCCATTTACCCTCGCGGAGAGATTTGTACGATTCTCTGATAAAACCCCAGCTGTTATCCAGAATACTTCTGAAAATAGGACGCACCTCCGTGCTCATCTCGCAGAAAATCTCCTCGAACTCGTCGCAAATAGTTATCGTACTCATACGGAGGGTGCATTTTTTGAATTCGGACCTATATTTGACGGAGATGAGTCTCTCCAATGAGTCGGTATTGTCTGGTGAAAAAATCTAGAAGCACTTCAAGCAGATCTGACGAGCTATATGATGACCTACTTTGGTACTCCAGGAATGATAGCACAGGGAACAGGTGATACAAAACTCTTCGCACCGCAGGCGTATGGGGAAATAGTCGATGAATCATGAGATATTGCTCTCCGGTTTGGTCTCGTGCGACCCACACTTCTGCCATTGTTTGATATTGATGATATCGAGGTCTATGCTTTTGAGATAGTGAAAATGCCGGAGCTTCATAGACCGATGAAATTTACACCAATCGTAGAATTCCCAGGTACTCGCCGAGAGCTCAATGTGATCATGCCAGAGTCTACTCCCGTTGCCGTCGTCACCGCCATAGTCAGAGCTTCTCACGAGTGGGTATCAGATATTGGTGTGACTGAGATATACCGTGATGAATCGCACATAGGAGTGGATAAAAAATCTGTGGTTGTCTCATTCTTGATTCGTAATAATGCTGCGACTATCACTGATGGAGAGGCCTTAGAAGTACAAACTTCTATTATACAGGCACTTGCAAATAGTTGATATTCACTTCGAGGAATTTAGAGCTATGATATGACTATATCCAAATCAAGCATGAAAAATTTGATAGCCTTATTTACTCTCCTGGTTCTCATAGCTCTCGTTGTAAGTACGCTTGTAATAGAGATAAATTCCTTTATCCGTTCTTCCTCTCAATCAGGAGATAATAGTATTCGTATGAGTCATTCTGTGATGAATCATAGTGCTAGGATAAACTCCGAAGAAGCTCTAAAAGTGCAAGAAACGGTTGTTCAAAAACCTGCTGCTGAATGATATATGTTGCGAGGAATTTAGTTTTGAAAAAACAAAAATTCATCTACAATTACATCCGCATAGACAGATAAATTAATAGTGCACACGATTTTTCGGTCTAGATTTAATTCTTCACCCCTTTATTATGTTGCGTTCTATTATCGTGTCGCTCATTGTGAGCTTGGCAGTATCAGTCTCTGGATTTTTTTATTTGGACAACCTTTTTCAAAAAAATCAGAATGAACTTATACAAGATTTTTATGAGTCAGAGAATGCCGTTATTATTAGCCCCCATAGTCTTCGCAAGAAAATGACTGAAAAGAAGAATGATTTTGTCCTAGTGGATCTCAGAAGCGAGCAAGAATATAAACATGAACACATTATTGGAGCTATTAATGTTCCTGCTTACAAAACGCCTGATAAATCAGCATATGATGATAAAGAGAGAATTATTGCGTCTTTTCAGAAAATAATTGCTGAAAATCCAGGGAAGGAGATAATTGTTCATTGCTACAGTAGTGCCTGTATGACAGGTCGAAAAATAGGAAAAATGCTTTCAGAAAAAGGTATCTATGTGAAGCACCTTGGAATAGGCTGGAATGAATGGAGGTATTCTTGGAATCTCTGGAATCATGACGGGGAAGCTCCAAGCAAGGTTGAGGATTATATAGTCTCTGAAATCTTATCGAGTGAGAAACAAGAAAATTCTGACAACATTTGTACACAAGGGGAATTTAATTGTTAATGTCATATTTTAAAATAAATAAGAAGCAGAGATATATGCTTCTTATTTATTTTCTTGCAACCGATAAAAAACTATATATGGTGTCTCAGTTATTTTTATAACACAATATATAGTATTAATTATCTTTTTATGGTTATCTATAAAGTGAGGAAAAGGAATGGTGCGATTGTTACTTTTGATCGTACAAAAATAGAGCAATCCATCCAAAAAGCCATTGAGGCAGTCGGTGGGGAAGATTTTTCTCATGTTTCGGAGTTGACTGATGAAGTCGTAAAATATGTGAAAGAAGAAACAGGAATGGATTTGCCCCATGTGGAGGCGATCCAAGATAGCATAGAGGAAATCCTCGTCAAGCATGGGCATGATAAAGTCGCAAAAGTTTTTATTCTCTACCGCGAGAAAAGAGCCACATCTCGAGCGGATCGGTCGATTGTTGTCGAAGTAGGGAAAACAATGGACGAATATCTCAATAAATCTGACTGGAGAGTGAATGCCAATGCTAATTCTGGATATTCTCTCGGAGGCCTTCTCCTCAATACTTCTGGGAAAATAACAGCCAATTACTGGCTCTCACATATCTATCCAGCTGAGATAGGAAATGCACACAGAAATGCAGATTATCATATTCACGACCTCGATATGTTCTCTGGATATTGTGCTGGTTGGAGTCTACGCCAGCTGCTCGAAGAAGGATTTAATGGTATGCCAAATCGTATTGAATCGGCTCCTCCACGAAACCTACAAGCAGCGGTCAATCAAATGATCAATTTCCTGTGAACGCTCCAGAATGAATGGGCCGGCGCTCAGGCATTTTCATCGTTTGATACCTATTTATCTCCTTTTGTGCATAAACATTCTGAGGAGATGAGGAAAGATATAGAAACCTATGGAATTTCCTTTGCCGATGATGAGGAAAAAGAAAAATATATCCGAGAAAAGACATATTCCTATGTCTATCAACAAATGCAAAATTTTGTCTTTGGCCTCAATGTACCTTCTCGTTGGGGAACACAAACACCGTTTACCAACATCACGCTTGATTGGACATGTCCAGATGATCTAGTTAGCAAAGCCCTATTTCTCGGGGGCTATGAAAAAGGTGATTATGTCAAAAAATTTAGCGAACTCGATACAGAGAGGGCCATTATCAATCGAGCGCTTATAGAGGTTTATTCGGCAGGGGATAGTAAGGGGAGGGCGTTTACCTTTCCGATCCCAACATATAATATTACACCAGACTTCCCCTGGGAATCTCCCGATACATTGCGAATATTTGAAATGACAGCGAAATATGGGCTTCCCTATTTTCAGAACTTCATCGGTTCACAGTATAAGAGAGTGAAAGACGAAAATGGTAATAACATCACTGTAGAGAATAAAGAGGCCTACAAGCCTGGAGCAGTGAGATCGATGTGTTGCCGTCTGCAGCTCGATCTCCGAGAACTTCTCAAGCGAGGGAACGGACTCTTCGGATCTGCTGAAATGACGGGCTCAATCGGTGTAGTCACCATCAATATGGCTCGTATAGGATATGTGCATAGAGGCGACACGGATGGGTTCCGAAAGCAAGTAAAACATCTCATGGATCTGGCAAAGGTCTCTCTGGAGATAAAGAGAAAAGTTCTCACAGAATGGCTCGAAAAATGACTATATCCGTACACATACAGGTATCTTCGCTCGTTTAGGAATCATTTTTCTACTATAGGGTTGAATGGTATGAATGAGTCAATCCAAAACTTTACAGATGGAAAGGAAGATATATCGACAGATTGGGGAAAACAGTTTGCGGTGGAAACACTCGAATATATGCGAGATATTCTCAAAGAATACCAAGAAGAAACAGGAAGTATGTACAATCTGGAAGCAACTCCAGCGGAAGGGACCACCTATCGTTTTGCCAAAGAAGACCAGAAACAACTCCCTTGCATCATACAGTCAGGAACATCCGAAAATCCCTTTTATACGAATTCCTCACAGCTCCCTGTTAATTTTACAGATGACGCCTTCGAAGCACTCGAATATCAAAATGAACTCCAGTGTAAATACACATGAGGGACTGTTCTCCATCTCTATATGGGTGAACGAATCACAGATGCAGAAGCATGCAAAGCTCTTGTCAAAAAAGTAATCTCAAATTATCAGCTTCCATATATCACTATGACGCCTACTTTCTCTATTTGTCCAAAGCATGGCTATATCAAAGGTGAGCACGACTACTGTCCAAAATGCGACGAAGAACTCGGATATCAGGGGAAGAAATATGATATACAGTTCCGTGAATCCTATACAGCAGATGCGAAAAAAATAAAAGCCCTCGAGGAGGTTTTGGCAGGTACGGAATGATAATAGGTTTATTTTTTACTATTTTTTTTATGGAAATATTTATTGATGATAGAGGGAGAGAGGTTGCTCGAACCAAGTGTGAAATATATACCCGTGTCATGGGATACTATCGTCCTGTGAGCCAATTCAATAATGGAAAAAAATCGGAATTTTATACTCGTACCTATTTTGACGAGAATAGGACGAATAATTCGAAGTTTATAGAAGAATACTGAGAATAGTATGATGCTCTCTGGCATAAAAAAATGCACGCTTCTCGATTATCCTGGGAAGGTCGCTACGATTGCCTTCACGGCAGGATGTAATCTCCGCTGCTGATATTGTCATAATAGTGAATTTGTTTTACCAGAAAAAATAAAAGAAATTTCTCATGACTTTGTCAGTGAGAATATCTTTTTCAGATTCTTAAAAACGAGAGTAGGGTTTATCGATGGGGTTGTCATCTGCGGAGGAGAGCCAACTATTCATGTCGATCTCCCTGATTTTTGTCGTAAGATAAAGGAGGCAGGTTTTCTCGTGAAACTGGACACTAATGGTAGCAAGCCGAAGGTGCTCGAGACACTCCTCGATGGGAAACTCGTCGATTATATCGCCATGGATATCAAATACCACCTCGATCGCTATGAAGTAGTGAGCGGAAGAAGGATAGATATCTCTCTGTATAGGGCCAGCATAGAGATAATTCGTACACGACTTCCAGAGTATGAATTTCGGACCACCGTGATAAAAGGCGTGCACACGCCAGAAGACATAGAGAATATAACACAGTCTATTTCGGGGGCACGACACTATTACCTGCAGAACTATCGTTCAGGGAATACGCTGAATCCAAACTTTATTTGAGAAAGTTTTTCAGAACAAGAGCTGCAATGTTTCAAACAGATCGCTGAGAAAAATGTTATGAAATGTGGGATTAGGATGTAGTTACGACAATTTTCTTGCTTTTTCTTTTATTCTCAATACAGTACCTATACCTGAGGTATAGGTTATATACCAATGATACTTTATCTCCTTACCATTTTTATTATGGGAAACTGTGCTTGTCAGTCTACTGGTACATGCGCGTGTGAGAATTGTTCTTGCACGGGATGTGGTAAGTAGTTCCATTCCTCCATCCGCCTCGGCGGATGGATTTTCTTTTTTTGCATTAAAAAAATCTAATTATTAATTTCTCTCTATGTCAAAGATGTCTATCACACTCAGTGTATCACTTGTTATAGTCGGCACTATAATTGGTATAGTGACAGGATATTCCCTCACTCCCACATATACTCTCTCGATGTATGATAAAGGCTGAATGGATCTCGGTCGTGCAGACCGCGGACTTGACCTCCGATATATCAATGCGATGATAGCTCATCATAGAGGTGCTATGCTTCTGGCAGAACAAGCACAACCGCTCACACAAAAAAAAGAAATACAAGACCTCGCAGCAGATATTCTCAAAAATGAACCACCTGCAATCCAAGAGCTCTATGATTGGAAGAAATCATGGTACGGTGATACAAAAAAAGTGAGAGATCCTATAGTACCTAAGCTCGGGGATTACGACAAGACATATGAGTTACGCTTTCTCAACGCCCTTATCGCTCATCATCAAGACGGACTTGTAATGACTCGAGATGTACGGACAAAATCATCACGAATGGAAATACTCAACAATGCCGATGCGGTAGACACGTTCTTTGTGACAACTTTAGAGATTTTTAAGGGATGGAGAAAAGAGTGGTACAAGATTTAGTCATCTTTTCCTATCTACCTAAATTATATGAATAATACAACTCTTCAAGTACATGGTATGCATTGCGCAAGCTGCGCTAATATTATCACGAGAAGAATCTCAAAAATGCCCTGAATAGAACATATTGAGGTAAATCCTGGGACAGAAACAGCCCTTCTCGATTTTGATCCTCAAAAAACTAATATCAAAAAAATGAATCAGGCACTTGAGCCTCTCGGATACAGTTTTTCTGATGCAGAAAATAGTGAAAAGATAATGAATACTGAGCACGACCACAGCCCTCACGATGCAAACCATGAAGCCATGGAAGTAGAGCAAGAAAAAGTACAATTTATACTCCCTATCACATTTCTCGTATTCTGACTTATGATGTGGGACATAACTGCTCAGATTTTTATTACTGTCCCACGACTGCCTCTCCCAATGGAAATGTTTAATATTATTTCCATGATTCTCGGGACTGTGACACTTTTTTGGATTGGAAAACCGTTTTTAGTTGGAGTATCTCGTTTTATCAAACACCGTGTCGCAAATATGGATACATTGATTGGTATTGGGACACTCACTGCCTATATTTATAGCATAATTATTACTCTTTTTCCTGTTGTGCGAGAGACATTTCTTTTGCCAGAGTATACCTATTTTGATGTTACCATAGTCGTCATAGGCTTTATCACACTAGGGAAGTACCTCGAAGCTCGCTCTAAAAGTAAAACGGGTGATGCCATCAAGAAGCTCCTCAATCTACAAACCAAAACAGCTCTTGTTGTTCGAAATAATAAAGAACAAGAAATACCGCTCGGAGAAGTAGTGCATGGCGATATTATCATCATAAAACCTGGTGCAAAAATCCCTGTTGATGGTGTTGTTTTGGAAGGAAGCTCGTTTATCAATGAGTCTATGATTACTGGTGAGCCGATTCCTACAGAAAAAAATATCGGCGATAATGTCATCGCAGGAACTATCAATACCACTGGGGCATTTCGATTTCAGGCAACCAAAATCGGATCAGAGACTATGCTTGCTCGAATCATAAAAATGGTAGAAACAGCTCAGAGTAGCAAAGCTCCTATTCAGGCACTTGCGGACAAAATCTCAGCCGTATTTGTACCTGTGGTACTCATATTATCCCTGCTGACATTTTGAGCCTGGCTGACTGTCGGGACTGCATATCTCGGTTTCTCTACAGCACTTTCTCTGGGTATCGTATCTTTTGTTAGTATTCTCGTCATCGCATGTCCATGCGCTCTTGGACTTGCTACGCCCACTGCGATTATTGTATGAGTAGGTAAATGAGCAAACGCAGGAATACTCATCAAAGATGCTGCCACTCTCCAAAAGCTTCATAATGTCGATACAATTATTTTGGACAAGACTGGTACTCTCACCAAAGGAAAGCCAGAATTTCAAAAAATACATAATCTCTCAAAAAAATCAGATGAGGAGCTAATAGGCATTGTTGCTTCTCTTGAAAAATATTCTGAGCACCCGATTGCTGAAGCGATAGTATCATATGCTGAGAAAGAAGATATATCCCTTCATCTTGTTAAAAACTTTATCTCAATACAGTGAAAATGACTCCAGGGAAATATAGGAAAAGAAGAATATTTCGTCGGAAATACTCGTTTAATGGACGACCTCAAGCTCGACTATAATACTGAACTCATAAACCAAGAAACGCAAGAAGGTAAAACGCCTATTATTCTCGCAAATAAAAATGAAATACTCGCTATTATTACTGTGGCAGATGCATTAAAATGAGAAGCAAAAGAATCTATCATCCAGCTCAAAAAACTGGGTATAAAAATCATCATGATGACTGGTGATGCAAAAAACACAGCCCAGTATATCGGGAAAATGGTCGGAATTGAAAGTATATTTGCTGAAGTATCTCCAGAGGATAAACTCATGAAAATCCGTGAGCTACAGGCAGAAAATCACATTGTTGCTATGGTTGGTGATGGTGTAAATGATGCCCCAGCTCTGGCACAATCAGATGTCGGAATTGCAATGGCAACTGGTACTGATGTTGCTATTGAAAGCGCTGGAATTGCTATACTTCATGGTGATATCACAAAAATAGTAAAAGCTATCCGACTGTCAAAAATCACCATGCAGGGCATCAAACAAAATCTCTTCTGGGCATTTATCTATAATCTCATAGGCATACCTCTTGCTGCAGGACTCTTCTATCCTCTCTTTGGTTGGATTCTCAATCCTATTTTTGCATGACTTGCTATGGCATTTTCAAGTGTTTCTGTTGTCGGCAATTCACTTCGTATAAAAACTAAAAAACTCTAATATGAAAAAATATACTTACCACATTCTCGGTATGCATTGTAATGCCTGTAAAATACTCATAGAAGATGTCGTCGAAGAAGTCATACAGGGATCAAAAACGCAAGTGGTTATGAAAGAAAAAATAGTCACTATTGAGATGCCAGAAGAAATTGACGCACGAGAAATATTTCCATTTTTAGCAGAAAAACTCTCTTCGCACGGATACACTCTCTCGCTCGAAAAACATACATCAGAAAAGGATAACATTCTCTGGCAAGCTATTCCTATAGGTTTGATATTTTTAGGTGTATTCTTCATGCTTCAGAAATCAGGCATTCTCAATTTCGGTATTGGTGGACAGATTACGCCAGTAACGAGCTTTTTGATAGGTCTCATTGCATCAGTATCGAGCTGTCTTGCAGTTGTAGGTGGTCTCGTACTTTCTCTCTCAGCGAAGATATCTCAGGACTCCGTCAGTGACAGGAAGAATATTATACTGTTTCATGGAGCGAGGATACTGAGTTTTTGATTTCTTTGATGACTCCTTGGTGCTCTCTGACATGCGATTGAGATAAATCAATTTTTCACGAGCATGCTCGGTATTTTTGCAGCCCTCGTTATGATTTTGCTCGGGGCTGATCTCGTTGGTATATTCAGACAGAGCAAGATCACGCTTCCGACGGGAATTTTTCAGATGTTCAGAAAAATAGAACACAAAACTTTGACTCCTATTCTCATCTGATTTGGTACTTTTTTCCTCCCATGTGGCTTTACTCAATCGATGCAAATCGCCGCACTCTCCAGTGGTTCCTACATCACAGGAGGACTTATCATGCTCTCATTCGCTCTCGGTACTTTCCCAGTTCTAGCACTCCTCTCATTTGGCGCAGAGGGATTCTCGAAATCGACGTATGCACCACTTTTTTTCAAGTCAGCAGGCGTTGTTGTTTTGTGACTCGGTATTTTCGCATTGCTTGCATGATTGGCATGACTGGGTATTATTCCTCCACTTATTAATCTCTAGACTATATGAAAAAAAATCTTCCATGGATTCTCGTCGGTATTCTTGCTCTCGTTAGTGTATTTATTATGCTACCAAAAAATGAAACATCAGTTGTTGGTCCAGCGACAAATGTAGTTGTACGCGATGGTGTCCAGTATGTCACTATCAATGCTCGTGGAGGATATCGTCCCAAAACATCAGCCATCAAATCAGACATACCAACGAAGCTCATTGTAAAAACGAACAATACTTATGATTGTTCCTCTTCTCTCGTTGTTCGTTCTGTGAACTATCGAGGCATGCTCCCCGCTAGCGGTGAGACAGAGATAGATCTCGGTACTCCGAAATCTGGAGAAAAAATCGCAGGAACCTGTAGCATGGGCATGTACAATTTTTCTATAAATGTTAATTAATTTTTTATGATTCAATCAAATCCTGCATTGCAAAAAAAACTCCTTCTCGCCGTCAAAAAGGCTCAAGGAACTCTCACAAAAGTAAACCAAATGATAGAGGATGATTGCTACTGTGGTGATATCGCCCAGCAAATAAATGCTTCTATGGGTCTCCTTCGCGGCGTCAATGAAGAACTCATGAAAAATCATCTCCTCTGTTGTGGTCGAAATGATCTCGCTGATAAAAACAGTAAAAAAGGTGAAAAGTTTGTCGAAGAATTCGCTCGTATCTGGCAAGTAAGCAAACGATAAG
>CAYQWU010000015.1:8409-12856 GCA_964421335.1 uncultured Candidatus Peribacteria bacterium | reverse complement strand
ATGAAAGAACTTTTTGAAAAAATAGCCTCCTTGTTCGATGTTCTCTCTATGCAATCACGCATGGTGATGGTTTTGTCGTCTTTTAGTCTCTTACTGTTTATCATACTCATCACTCTCGGGAGACATACTCTCGCAGATCATGATTTTTATAAAAAACTCGCTGATTCACAACAGGTTCGGGAAGTGGAACTCTCGGTCAATCGGGGAACTATTTATGGTGTTATCGACCCCAATCGATCGGATACACCGAGTCCATTTCAGAGTACGATTCTCGCGACGACTTCTATCGCAAAAGACCTCAAGATAGATCCTTCAGGAACCTGTAATATCGATCAACTCGAGAATTTCCTCGTCGATATCGTCTACGAACATCTCTGCGTCAATCGTTCTCAGGTGAGCTGTTTTGACAATGTCCTGAAATATACGAATACCTTTGTTGTTCCAGAAAATTTTAACTTCACACGCGAACAAGTCGTCGGATTCCTCATGCCTACCGTCCGTGAACAGGCTCGTCGAGTCCACAAAACTCGTATATTTCTCGCTGAAAATGTTAGCTCAGTAGATGCGAACAGTATCCTCGCACTCCAGAATCCCTGAATTGTCGTGGTGGGAGATGTCGTCTATGTCGATCCGACAAAATTTGACGGTTCTCGTGGCGTCACAGAGCTCATGAATATCCTCTCTATTTCCCAAGAGACTCTCACTGATGCTCTCGAGCTTCGCCGCAATCGTAATGTCGACATCATAGAAAAGCTGGATCCTGAAACTGCTCTCAAGGTCACAGAAAAGATAATCAGTCAAATCAATCTGGCAAAACAACAAGAGCGAACCAAGCTCGATGAATTCATCCTCCAGAATACTATCTATAAATGTCTCAAGCTGGTTGATCACTCTGTTCGTCAATACCCAGAAGGGCCACCGCTGGCACAGGTGACAGGTTTTGTTGATCGTGATGGTATTGGTCGGCTCGGTATTGAGGGATATTTCAACGATACACTTTCTGGTAAATCTGGACGAAAAGATGAACGCAGGGATAGTCTCGGGCGTCCCATATTTGACGAAGATGCAGAACAAGAGGTCAAAGGTGTCGATCTCTACCTCACGATAGACCCCAATATCCAACACGCCATGATGAAGGCACTCGAAGAAGGTGTCCGAACTACCTGAGCAAATAATGCCTCTGCTATCGTCATGGATCCCAATACTGGAGCCGTCAGAGCGATAGGGAGCTATCCTACTTTTGATCCAGATAGGCCAGGAAATGTCGACAAAATTGTGCGGTTTATCCCAACTGATCATCCAGATCCTATTCGGTTCCTCCTTGGTAAAAATCTCTTTGTCGAATCACCAACAGGTACTATAAAAAAATTCTTCGAAAATCGCCTCGTCACACTCAATGAAATCCGTGATGAAGATGCTATGGCACTCGAGCTCATCGACCCCAACAAAATCTTCTACATCTATGAAAATAATGTCGGACTGATGGCCCATCAGGATCTCCCACTGACCTCTCCCTACGAGCCGGGAAGTATTTTCAAATGACTCACGGTCGCTATCGGTCTGGATACAGCGGAGATACAGCCAGATATGATGTATGAGGATCGAGGGAAAATAAAAATTGATGAATTTACGATTAGTAATCTCGATAATAACAAATGTCAGGGTTGGCATAATTTCCGAAATGCACTCAATTACAGTTGTAATGTCGGTATGATTAACATCGTCCAGAGAATAGGGAAGCCGCTTTTTTATGAGTACCTCCGAAAGTTCTGATTCTGAGAAATCAGTGGCCTCACTCTCGATGGTGAACATACTGGTACGCTCGATGCCTACGAGAAATGGCCACGAGCAAAACTCTTCACGATGTCATTTGGCCAGGGTATCCAGGTCAATCTCATACAGATGGCTGCCGCTTATTCTGTCCTCGCGAATGGTGGCGTCTTCATGCAGCCATATGTCGTCCAGCAACGAGTCTATCCTGACGGTGATGCTATCACGACTGAGCCTATTCCTGTGCGCCGAGTCATCAGCGAATCTACATCTCAGAAAATCACAGCCATGCTCACTGAGTCGACCCAGCAATGATTTGCAAAAGCAGGTGGTGTTGCTGGTTATCAGCTCGCGGGTAAGACGGGTACTTCGCAGATAGCGAGTAGTAAATGAGGATTTGAACGAGGTGAAAATGGACGAACGAATACTTCCTATGCAGGCTATGGCCCATCGAGTGATCCAAAGTTTGTTATCATTGTTCGTTTTGACCGTCCGAGAAGCACTCAGTACGCAGAGTTTTCTTCCGCAAAGACCTTCAAGGATATATCGACTTTCTTGCTAAAATATTACGGTTTGCCACCATACCGCTGAGAGTTATAAATATTTGACATATTTCTATAAATATGTTTTAATGTTTACATGTTTTTCAGAAAAAGACATTCTGGTCATACTTTTTGTCACAGTCTCGAGCGATATGCTGATATTCATATTCTTTTTGCTGTCCTGATTCTCATTTTCTTGTTTGTTATTCTTTTTGCATCTTATGGTGCTCGTGGTTCCGCTACGACTAATTTCTCGATGTCTGTCCTGCCACAGCCTCTCGCGGTGAACATGGTAGATAGTGAGTTCAATCCCATAGAAGAACCCGAAGTTGGCTTCACAGAAATGCTCTATACCAATACCTGTCGAGAGCTCATCACCAATCTCGCATCAGAGGATCAACAAATCTATATACGAAATTTTGATGCTGCTGATAATGGCTGGACGGTGACTATTTCTACAGAGAGTCCTACTGCTCACTGGTCGAGTGGGGAGTACGCGTTTGACTTCAACGATCCAACAGGAGATGGCTGTGCTGACGGAGATGACCCTGATACGCTCGTTGGTTCCATGGAAATCTATACCGAATCTGCTTCTCTGGGAAATTGACTCTGTCCTCAGTGTACATCTGATTTTGTGAATCGTGTCTCAGCTGGAGCATTTGATGAAGTAGGGGGCATTAATTCTGTGACGCTGGTCTATGCTACGGCTGGCTCGGATAATCGTGGTGACTGGCGTATGTCGGATGTCAGGGTTCGTCAGACTATTCCTGCTTCTCAGCCTGCGGCGGGGAACTACGAAATTCCTCTTCTTCTCTCTATTACGGCAAATTAGTGTAGAGGGGCATTATTTCCCTTTTTAGCAAGGGATTTTTGTGTATATTTTTTGAGGATTTTTTTATACTAAAATTATTAATTTTTCTTATGCACAAAAGTTCTCTTTTTCGTTATGGTACTGTTGTTTTAGGGCTTGCAGTTATTGGTACTTCCTTTGCCATAGAATACGGTGGATTCGGTGGTCGCCCAGCATATCCCCGTGCGGATAATCCTCGAACTGAATCGATATTTATCCATACACTCGAGCCAGGTGCTGTCCAAAAAGAAGGCATCACCGTCATCAATAATTCTACTGAGGCGAAGACTGTACTAGTCTATGCGGCTGATTCTACGCCCTCCACAGGTGGTGCATTTGCTTGCAAACAATTCGCAGAAGTACAGACTGATGTCGGTTCTTGGGTCAAGCTCACAAAGAATGAGATTAAGCTCGGTGCTGGAACTACTCAGCTCATACCATTTACTATTACTGTTCCTGAAAATGCTGGAGTCTGAGAACATAATGGATGTATCCTCATACAGGAGAAAAAAGAAAAAAAAGATGGTCAGCCTGGTGTCAATCTCTCCATCCGTACAGGCCTCCGATTGGCCATCACTATTCCGGGTGACATAGAGAGAAAACTGGAAATAATGGGTCTCGACTACAAGCGTCAGAAATGAACTATTGTCATACATCCCCAAGTCAAAAATATCGGTAATGTCTCTATCGATGCAGATGTAGCTGTGACGACGAGGTATTTCTTTTGACTCAAATATAGTGAACAGGGTGGTCAATATCCTGTCCTCAGAGGAGAAGTTTCTGACTGGAATTTTGATCTCAAAAAACCATTCTGGGGATGACTCTATCGTTCGAGCTTTACTGTTGCGTATGATCCGAGTCCAGAAGCGCAAATCGGGACCAATACTGAGTGAACCAAGGTCGTACTCAAGGGGCCGGCTGTCTGGTTTATCACGCTTCCAACACTTTATGGATTCATCGCTGAGATTATTCTCTTCGCTTTCCTCGGGGCGTTCGTATTTCTCTACATCATCGCTCGTCGTCGGGGTCAATGGATTATCAATCATTGGGTAGACATCACACTCAAGGCTAACACAGATATCACTACTCTCGCTACTGAGCATGATGTGTCTTGGAAACTTCTCGCAAAAGTAAATCGTCTCAAGCCACCATATACGCTCAAGAAGGGAGACAAAATCAAAGTACCACCACACAAATAGACACTATGATTGATGACCTCTGAAATACACCAAATACACTTTTTTCTTTCTTTGGGAGGCATTTTCTTGTAGTCTGTTTTTTCTCT
>CAYQWU010000015.1:2423-8309 GCA_964421335.1 uncultured Candidatus Peribacteria bacterium | reverse complement strand
CTGAAGCACCATCAGACTCTGGGGGATCTTCCTCTGATCCTGAGCCTGCAGAGAGCTCTTCTGAATCCTCATCATCCCCCGCTTCTCTTACTTCAGATACTTCAGAGACCCCACTTTCTTCTCTTACTTTACTGGAGACTGGTGATGGAGTTATCCCACTTCTCGAATGACTCCTCACCCCAGAAACAGAGGAAATACTCACTCTATTTTCCAATAGTGATTTCCTCATCGAAGTAGAGGTGATATTTTCTGATCTCGATACTGAAGTGGACACAGAAATTCAAAACGAGCCAACTCTCGCTGATAACACGGATGAAGATCCAAATGTCGCTCTCATTGATCCCTCTATTGTATCTGATTATCCTGGTCCTATTCCAGAAATAGAGATAGAACTTCCTCCTGAGGATGATACTCCTGTTATAGAATCTCAGGGTGAATCCCAGTCTACTCTTGCTCTTCTCGAATCTCTCCTCTCACCTGAAGAGCTCACTGTTCGTCGTTATGACAAGGATATCATCCTTGATGAAGCTGCCACACATACTTGTCGTGCAGATATATTTCGTGCGGACCTCAATAGTAGTGATTTCTCTCGAGCTCGTGTGACGCTCTTCCAAAATAGGAAAAAGACTCTTCCTTCTTTTCTCGAGATCTGAGCACTTCCTGCAGGCATAGATGTCGTCTTCAAGAAAAATGAAGACTATAACTACGCACCCGGTACTCGAGAGACGGTGATAGAATTTGATATTACCCGTCAGATAGGTGCTGACGAGGGTGATTTTACTATTCCTATCATCTATACTCTTGAAGAATGAAAATGATCTTCCGTTGTTTGTCAGATAAATATTCTCAATGATTAATATGAAGAACCTTTCTCACATACTCAGAAAGAAAAAAACGATGTTGATTTTCGTGCTCGTTTGTACGAATTTCTTTACTTTTCTGGGGGCATATTTCCTTCTGCAGAAATTGGACTTAGATAATTTTAGACAAGAATATCCTCTTCTTGATCCGATGCGTTTCTTTGCCGAACCGAGAGATCTCCTCACAACAGTCCAGCCAGTCCGAGAAGAATTAAGAGCAATATTTGAGAAAGAATGACTCGACTCTACTTCACTGTACTTCGAATATATCAATACTGGTGCCAATATTTCCATTAATCCTGATGTGCGTATATTGCCAGCCTCTCTCATCAAGGTACCACTGGCTATGGCTGTCATGAAAAAAATAGAACGAGGCGACTGGGAACTGTATAATGAGCTCATTATGATGAAGGAGGACAGGGATGCTGAATGGGGAGATGTCTACAAACATCCCATAGGGACACCTATCACAGTACAGAATCTCATCGAGGAGATGCTCCTCCACTCTGACAATACGGCCTATCGCATCCTCTACCGCAATCTCTCTCTGGATGAAGTAAAGGATGTCTTTAATGCTCTTGGTTTGGATGATTTTTTTGATCAAGAAGGAAAAGTCACCGCCAAAGAATACACCCGATTGATACGATCTCTCTATACAGCGAATTATCTCACTCCAGAGCATTCTCAATTCTTACTCAATGTCCTCTCCCGCACGGACTATGATGACTATCTCTGACAGGGTATCCCAGATGAGGCCTGATTTGCTCATAAAATATGAGAAAATGAATCAAAGACTGTTATTCTGGATGCAGGACTCGTCTATATAGAGAATCGTGTCTATCTCATCTCGATGGCGATGGATTATCAGAAAGAATGACTGACACGGGAGCAGGCGTTGGTAGTTTTTGGTCGTGTGTCCGGAGTTATCTATAATTATATTTCTACTGAAAACAATGAAACACTGTAGTTCATTTTTCCGTACCTTGCTTGTCTACTACACTGTTTTTTGTGTTGCCTTGGGGAGTCTGCCATTTGAGTGATTCCTTATTCAGCTCCGAGAGGGTAATATCGTCGATGTCCTCTATCGTGCACAGAAAAATAACAATGTTATCGATGTCGCTCGAGAAATGGTAGCACCGCAGATACCGACGGCGTATGCTGATGGTGCGACCGACTCTATGATGGTCTACGATACCGTCAACAATGCCACTTCTACTCCCAAGTTCCGTCTCTGGGACTGATCTGCTTGGTGATCAGAACAATCTGCGAGCGCTTTCGCGGGGAGTGAGCTCTATAATATGCAAGTCCGTTATGGTCCCACTCGTGATGAGGCCATACTTGTCTGAATCACCAATACGGGGCAGATACAGGCTCAGGTATTTAATGGCTCATCCTGGTGAAGTCCCACGACACTTTCTACAGTTGGGGATACAGTGAATAATCCAAATGGAGCCTCACTCTATCGATGATTTGATATTGAATATGAGCAGACTTCGGGTGATGCTATCGTCGTCGTCGCAGACAATAGTGCTGATCCTGATTATTATACATGGAATGGTACAAGCTGGTCATGACCGACGAATATTGACATTCCGACGACGGGGCGCCCCTATCAGATAGAGCTTGCTTCGCGCCCAGGGAGTGACGAGCTGGCTTTTATCACCCTTGATTCTAATAGTGATGTCTATGCTATGCGGTGGACAGGGACTGCTTGGAACAATATGTGAGTAGCTACTGCTTGGGAGACAACAGCCTCTATCGCTGGTACGAGAAAGGCTATTGATGTTGCCTTTGAGAAGACCTCGTGAGATATCATGTTTGCCTGGTGATTTGCGACTGTTGCGACGGCTCATTTTCGTTATCGTGCTTATGCTGCCTCTGTTCTCGGTGCTGTGACGAATGTGACAAATGCTAATCAAGGTGGAGTCGTGAGTTGGCTCAAGCTCGCGTCTAATCAGACTACTGGTTCTGATCAGATCATGATAGGACTTCTTGATGCTGGTGCGGATCTCAACACATTTGTCTGGAGTGGTACCGCTTGGAGTGCTGTACATACTGAACATAGTGCCGGTACTGAGAATGCAGCAGTTGATATGGATTTTGATATAACCTTTGAGACACATAGTTCCAATCCCAATGACGCATGGCTCCTCTGGTCAAATGGTACAACTGTCTCTCGTAAGCTGTGGGATGGCGGTACATCCGCTTGGGCTGCTGCCACGACTATGGGCGACGATAGCTCACCCATTCTCCTCAATGCTCATCCTAATAACGGTGCCGTACTGGCGGCTGTTTATGAAGATGATACTTCGGCGACAAAGGATATACAGGAAGCTCATCTCACAGGAGGAAGTCAGACCTGGTCGACTATTGCTCAGATATGGGCAGGTCCTGTGCGTCGCAATATCGGCGTCACTCGTATGGCTCAGGCAGTTCAGTCCTATAGTAGTTCCAATGAGGCTATGCTCGTCTATGTCACCGAGGATAGCACGACCTATCCCCAATATCGTCGATGGACAGGGAGCTCATGGGGCTCTGCTGCGAGTGTCAGTGGTACCAACGGTGAACTGCGTCATATGGTACTCAAGACTTCGCCAAAACGAGATGAAGCAGCACTCGTTACGCTCTGAAACAATGGTCGTGTGGAAGCACAGATATGGAATGGTACTACATCGTCTTGGTCCAACACTCAACTCCTCAATACCCTCAACAATACAGCAGGAAGCCGTGACACACAATCCATCTATCGATGATTTGATATTGAATACGAGAATAGTTCTGGTGATCTCATTGTCGTGACGGGTGATGGCACTGCCGATCCCAATTATCATGTCTGGAATGGTGCGAGCTGGACTGGTCCAACAGATATTAATATACCGACAACAGGTATACCCGGTTATATCGAGCTGGCGAGTAAGCCGGGCAGTGATGAACTGGCGATGATATTGATTGATTCAAATGTGGATGTCTATGGTATGCGGTGGACAGGAAGTGCATGGGACAATATGGGTACTGCGGCTGTCTGGGATGCTACCGGAGCCATAGCTACCGAGAAATCCATCGATGTCGCCTATGAGACGACCTCGTGAGATGCACTCTTTATGTGGCTCGATGCTACCTCCACGGATCAATATTATCGCACTTACTCTGGCACGACCCTCAGCGCTGCGACTTTGCTCGATAATGCGCAGGCCTGAGGTATAGGAAACTGGGCTACTCTCGCATCAAATCCGACGAGTTGATCAAATCAAATCATGTTCTGAGTCTTGGATGTTGGTTCGGATCTCAATACTTTTATGTGGGACTGATCTGCTTGGGGTGCTGTTCATACTGAGCATAGTGCTGCTGCTGAGACGAATGCTTCCCATGCTTTTCATATTGCTTTTGAGACCCATAGTTCTAATCCCAATAATGCCTGGCTAGCGTATGGTGATGGAGCTACTGTCTCTCGTAAACGATGGAGTGCTGGCGCGTGGTGAGCCGCGACGACACAGGGCGATGATACCGATTTTATACAGCTCAATGCTCAGCCAAATAGTGGTGCATTTCTGATGATGGCGTATGAGAGCTCAGCCTCGGCCTCGCAGGATATTACTGAGAACCGTATCACCGGTGGTGGCGCTACATTTGGTACTGCCTCAGCAGTGTATAGTGGTCCAGTTACGCGTACTGCTCTTCCTCTGACGAAGATTGCTATTGCTGGAGAGCGCTATATTTCTCCGACTTATACTCAGCAGGCCTATCGATTTTTTAATAATGCCAATTCGGCTGATGTAGGGAGTGTCCTCGCAGCTCAGGATACCTCTGCAACTCTGGGATCTGCCTGAGCGGCTTTTCGCCTTCGCACACTTCTGCGAGTTGATACCAATACCATCCTTGCTAATGCTCAGAATTTCAAGCTTCAATTTGCTCAAAAATCAGGGACTTGTGACACGGCTTTTTCTGGAGAGACCTACGCTGATGTGACAGATTCGACTCTCATAGCCTACAATGATAATGCGACACCAGCTGATGGAGCTGCCTTGACTGCCAATGCCAACGATCCAACTGATGGCGGACGAACTATCGTGAATCAAGACTACGAAGAACTCAATAATTTTACCAATACTGAGGCATCTATTGCGAGTGGTCAGGATGGGAAATGGGATTTCGCTCTCAGGGATAATGGAGCTCTCTCAAACACTGACTACTGTTTGCGCATGGTGAAATCTGATGGAAGTGTCCTGAATGAATACACCACTATACCACAAATCACCACAGCAGCGGGCGGATCGGTGAGTGTGGATATCGTGGATAGTGGAGGTACGCCTGTCGGGAGTCCAGCTGTGACTATGAATACCGTGGTTGTCACTATAGGACATCAATCTGCTACGGGTATATTCGGAGAAGAAAATCAGAGAATTCGTGTGACTAATAATAGTGGTAATGCTCAGTGGACTCTCACAGTCGCTGCTGATGCTGGTCCTGCGGCAATCTGGGATGGTACCCCAGCGGATTATGATTTCAATGATCCAACAGCTAATGCTGGCGATGGTGCAGACGATGATATCCTCGGTGGGCGTATGAGTCTGGGGGCCAATGTTGGGACACTCTGAGGAACCTGTGGCCCCACAGCTGTGACAAAATGATCAGCAGCTTCTTTCTCAGAATGAGCCACAAATTCTATCACACTCCTCACAGCTGGTGCTGGTGCAGATACCCAGTGTTATTGGGATTTCACAGGGGTAGATATATCTCAGACGATTCCGGGTGAAAAAGCGAGTGGTTCATATTCGATTCCTATGACTCTGACAGCCACCGCTATTTAGGAGGTATATCCATGCTCTAAAAAATAAGTGAAAAATATTTGACATCAAAATCAAGATATGATGTAATGTGATTATGTGAGGGAAAACTTCCTCAATCCTAATATTTCATCTCTATGAATACATCATTCCACGACCTCCTCTTTCGGAAGATCAATATCACAACAGCCAGCATCCTCCTCGGAGTCATGGCTCTCGGGAGCGCTGCATGAGTCTATGCT
>CAYQWU010000015.1:0-2323 GCA_964421335.1 uncultured Candidatus Peribacteria bacterium | reverse complement strand
AGCCAGCATCCTCCTCGGAGTCATGGCTCTCGGGAGCGCTGCATGAGTCTATGCTTCTGCGACATCGAATTTTAGCCTTACCGTCAATGCAGGTACCATCTCTGTTGATATTGTCGATGCGAGTTATGTGACAGTTGGCAGTCCTACAGTTGCTCTCGGTGCTGTGACGGCTGGTTTTGGTTGTCAGGCTGCTACTGGTACATTTGGTACCGCATCCCAGGTTATCTATGTGAAAAATCCTGATGCAGCGGATAATGGCTGGACAGTGAGTCTCGCTGGTTCTGCTACCACTGCTGTGTGGGATAGTGCTGGAACGGATATTGATTTTAACGATGCAAGCAGTTCTGGATGTGGTGATGGTGCTGATGCAGATGCATTTAAGTGACAACTCACGGTCAACCCTGCAGCTGGTACTCTCGCTGCTGGACAGTGTTCGTCATGTGGTACATCAAATATCACAAAAGGTTCCTCTTCTGCTTTTGTAGAAGGTGTGACAGATAGTATCACTGTCTTGACTGGGGCTTCTGGTTCTGATGATTTTGGCGACTGGAAACTTACGGGTGTTGCTATCTCTCAGACAGTTCCTGCTGAGCAGGGTGCTGCGAGTGATTATGATATTGATATGACACTTTCTATTCTCGCGAGTTAATCTAGATTATTCATATTTTATCCCCACTTCAGGTGGGGATTTTTATTGTCAAAAATTGCTTTAGTTCCCATACTATGATATTCTCTTATTATGAGGGGATTTACTCACATATTTGCCAAGATATTAGGAATATTTTTCCTGGTATCTTTTTTAGTTTTTACTGTTTCAGCACAGAGTGCTATTCGTTTTGTGCTCCCTGTTGTTTCTGAGGCGTGTTTTAATGGTATAGACGATGATAGTGATGGCTTCATGGATTACCCAGCGGATACGGATTGTACGGGACTCACTGACGAATCAGAGCATCATCTCACCGCTACCTGTTCAGTATCAGCGACGAGCATAACACTCGGACAATCTGTCACATGGAGTGTCGCTCCTCTCGGAGGCAGCACTACCTACACCTACAGTTGGTCTGGTTCTGAGATAGTGGGAAATACTTCAAATATTGCAGTGACTTATGCTACTGTATGATCGAAGACTGCCTCTGTGACCGTCACATCTGGCGTTGATACAGTGATAGTTGATTGTGCTAGCTCAGTGTCTGTCACATCTACCACTCCATCGCCAGAGCCAGTTTCTTCTGGCGGTTGATCCGGAGGTTCTACTGGTAATTTCTCTGTATTCGTCCCCGTATCTGATCCAGTTATTGTACCTCCAACAGATACAGTGGTAGTACCTCCTGAAGAATCTCCCACACTTTCTTCTGCACCAGAAAAACCAGTTCCTCCTGCAGAAAAACCAGTTCCTCCAAAAAAAATAACTCCGCGCGTAAAAATCAAAATCCCCGTGCGTCTCACTCTCCGAGAAGAAGGCAAGGTTGTATTTACTAATGAGCCAATACCTCTCCCTCCTCGAGTAGATAATTTACCGTTGTTCGATGTTATATCAGAATTGGATGGTGCTCAGATTCAGGTGACAAACGGAGGACTCTTCTGAAAAGTCTCACCGTGAGAACTCCTCCCTGTATCTGTCCGACTCCTCAATATGAGTGGCAATAAAAAACGAGTAGATGTGCAAGTGTACTACTCTATTACTTCTCTTGCTGGTGAAAAAATCTATTCGAGTAGTGAGACGGTCGCTGTTGAGACAACAGCGAGCTTCGTGAAGATGCTACAGATTCCGTATTTCCTCGTCCCAGGAGTCTATGTGACACAGGTTGACATGAAATATAATTGACAGATTGTCCCTGCCACTTCTCATTTTCCATTTACTGTAGAGAAAAAAATATTTGGAGTTTTCCGCACGACTCTCCTGTTGTACTGAATTATTTTCTTTGTGGTTCTCGTTGGTCTCGCAACTCTCCTCTTCATCGCAAAAAAACGATACCATCAAGTTTCTCGTTCATCACCGATTGATTATGCGGATGTGCCGACCAATATGCGTACTTTTTATGAAATTCTCAGTGATACTATTATGGATATGCGTCAACGAGTAGGTGACCAGGCGATTCTCATTGCAAATAGTGTTGATGGACTTAAAATCGATACAGAAACAGGAAGAGTGTTATCTCTCGATCGCAATCCATCAAAGATTATTGCTGAGCTTGTCTCAAAATACGAGGTAGAACTTGGCAAAAAAGTCTCCTTTTCTTTTAGACCAAAACCAAAAATTTAACATCTCATCATCTCTCTATGAAAAAGCAAAAAACTATACTCATCATCGAAGACGAAAAAA
>CAYQWU010000014.1:0-13259 GCA_964421335.1 uncultured Candidatus Peribacteria bacterium | reverse complement strand
AAATGACCATTTCTTAATTATATTCCCTTCTATGAGGAGAAAAACCTCTATATCATCACCACAGACACGATTATGTTCCTGGTAACGGATACTCGGTGAATTCAATTCCCCCATGTGTTGGGGGTTAGTTCCATAAAAATGTATCGTTTCTGACTGCATGTATAAATTATGTTATGAATATAGATTGTGTCAATACTTTCTCCCCCCTTATTACCCCCTCGATAGATTGATAAGCACAGAAAGATAGGGTAATCTAGAGACATGACAGAGACTCAATTCACACCAGAAAAGGGTGATGCAGACATCGCAGCGTATGAAAATGTTGATCTATCTCAACTCAATTCAGGAAGCGACGACACACCACCAACCGAGAAAAAACTCGAAAATACCCTCATTCGTGTGGTATTTTTTAGTCGTATTGCTGCGTGGGCATCTATCGCACTGCTCGTACTCACAGCGCTCTATGGCTGGACCAGGAATCAGGAACAAGACGGCTGGCTCATGAGCCTCGAGATCAATACGACTGGTACCCCATTGTGTACCTGGATGAATCATGGATATGATACCTGACTCAGGAATGATACAGTTTTCCGGGATTTTCTCATCGCAAAAGACAAACAATCACTGCTCGATGTCTTTGACCGAGGACACTGTATGGCTCCAGATAGCATAGCAGGCTGGCTCGAGTTGCAAAAAACATTTGCCTCAGAAGAGCTCGCTCGAGCGTACGAAACTATTATACCAAAGAAATTTCTCGGTACCACTATCACCACTTCTCCCGAGCTCGATGTCATCGCGAAAAATTCTCCAGAACACCGTATGCATCACGATAGCATCATCCAGCTCATCTCTGATACTTCTGTGAAGCTCAACGACTCAACTACGCGAGTAATTTGTCATGAGCTACGATTTGCTGAGCTCACTGCTGATGCCTACTGTGAAGTGACAACGAGATCACCAGTTCAGCCTCGTGCGAAAGCTCTCGCGTTTATGAAGGAACTCTCTGCGAGCCAGTCAGTCCTCGTCACTTATCCGAGTGCTCTCGATATGACGATAGAAGAAAAAACAAACTTCCTCAAAACGAGCTTCACCGTGAAGATGACCTACATCCCCTCTCGCTATGAGGCAAATACTATCCGCAAACTCACCTATGACAAACGCTAATCCTATCATCTCACTCCGAAACAACGCTATCATATGGCTCTCTATAACTGTGTTTGCACTTTTTGGAACATGGTGGATGTACGGATTTCTCAGTGATGCAGGATCAAAGACGCTCAATAAGGTAGAGACACTCAATCAGACTCTCACACTCATCCGTGATGAAGGAGTCATATCAGAAAAAAACTGGAGCGATCTCTCCGCTGAAGAAAAAAAGAATGAACGATGGTCGACTATGACACGACTCGTACCAACACTCCAGAAGCTCGTCGGTGCTGGGACGCCGGCAGCTGGCAAAAATATCAATACCATGAAGACGATGAGCCAGAAAGTAGGCGACGGAACCTATATCAGCTGGCTCGAGAAGTCATGGACCGGTGAAGCAGCTACAGAGCTCACACAGACCCAGGCAGATATCGCTGAGATCATCCCTGTCTTTGCTGGTATATCAGAAGCGAGTAGTACAGAGAGTATAGGTGGTAAAATCACGCTCAAATCTCTCGTAGAATACATACAGAGTAATATCGTCGATCAGTATGGTCTCTCAAATGTTCTTGGTCAAATCGGTATCGACACGGTGAAATTCTTGCCGGAATCAGGAGATATCGGGATCTACGAAGTACCGCTCCAATTTGAAAAAGTACCCAATGAGAGCGTCGTGAATCTCCTCCAGTTTATCGGGAAGACCGGTGGTGTCCGCGTGACAGAAACTGGGAAAAATATCACCATAGAACACCTCCTCTCTCGACCAATCAAAAACACACTCCAGAATGAATCGTCTCTGAAGAATCTCCTCGTGACTATAAAAGATATGACGATCACACCGAGTCGCGTAGACGGACGAACTGGCACATCTCCAGTGAGTACACGAGCCAGGGACAACTGGGATGTACGGATGACGCTCGAATTCTATATCCGTGGTGCGAGTCGTGATCATATCGCGACACTCGATGCCACTCTCTCAACACTGCTCGATAAGAGTGGACGCGCTGGATCTCTCATCTCAGAGGGAAATGATCTCCTCAAGCTCTGTAATAACTGTCCAGAAGCTACTCAAATCAAGGACATCATCACCCTCCTCGGCAATGCTCGAGCGGCATATGACAGCATCATACTCCAAGAAAAGAATCCAAAAAATAAATTTTCTCCTATAGAAATCCTCGAACACAGAACAGGACTCATGACCACGATAGAAACACTCGAGAAAAAACTCTGAACTCTTAAAACGATTATCGCCCCAAATAAATAATATGTCTAATCTCGAAATACTAAAACAGGCAATATTCACGGGTGAAGATCCGGCAAAGATTTGTGATCTCATGATCATCGTCGCGATAGAGGCGAAAACATCAGATATCCATCTCGAACCTCTCAATGATAAGGTGCGACTCCGTTATCGTATTGACGGTGTTCTCAGTGAAGTCCTCGAATACCCAAGTGCTAACCATCCACAGATAGTCGCCCGATACAAGATATTGGGTAATCTCAAGATGGATGAAACACGGAAGCCTCAGGATGGACGAATCTCTCATGAAGTCGGTGATAAGGCATTTGACCTGCGTCTCTCAACCCTCCCGACCGTCCATGGAGAAAAGATAGTGATGCGTATCGTCGATAAGACGAAGAAAATCCCTGATCTCGAAACACTCGGCCTCGAAGGACAAAATGCCGCTATCATCAATAAGGCTATCGAACAACCAAACGGTATCATCCTCAACTCCGGTCCGACTGGTTCGGGTAAATCAACGACGCTCTACGCGATCATGAAGAAACTCAATCAACCAAAGGTAAATATCATGACATTCGAAGATCCGGTGGAAATCGTCCTCGATGGACTCAATCAGAGTCAGGTCTTCCCAGACATCGGGTATACATTTGCCACTGGTCTCCGTACCGCTCTCCGTCAGGACCCTGACATCATGATGGTGGGGGAAATCCGAGATCAGGAAACAGCAGATATCGCGATAGAAGCGTCACTCACGGGTCACCTCGTCCTCTCGACTATCCATACCAATTCTGCAGCGGAGACACTCACTCGTCTCATCAATCTCGGGATCAAGACCTTCTTGCTCCCTGCAACTATCAATGCTATCATCGCTCAGCGACTCGTACGTCGAATCAATAAAGATAAGGCAAAAAGAGTACCATTTTCAGAACTCGATATCAATCTCCAGCAACGAGTCAAAAATGTCATCGCGACAACACCACAACCAGAGATCAAGGCTCGTCTCTCAGAGGAAATCATGCGAAATCCTGGGTTCCTCGTTCCTGACATGACCAAAGTCTCAAATCCAGATCAAGCCTATGAGGGTCGAATCGCGCTCTATGAAGTCATGGAAATCACTGGAGGTATCAAGGATATGATTATGAAGGAAGCTTCTGCGAGAGATATATTTAACGCCGCAGTACGAGATGGTATGATATCACTCGAACAAGATGGTATCATCCGCGCACTCCAAGGCGTCACAACCCTCGAAGAAGTCTATGGTGCTGTTCGTCAAGAAGTCTAATCATCCTCCTCATGAGCAACAACTCCATCATCATCCTCTCAGAAAAATTTGAAACTCCCAAGAATCTCAAACCAAAATCATGGTGGGAAGCGATTAATGATGCTCTGGTAAAGAATCAAAAAGTGAAGCTCAAGGATAAGGTGACATTTTACCGACTCCTCGCTACTATGGTCAATGCAGGACTCACAGTCTTGCAAGCAATAAAAGTCCTCCATGCTGAACAAAAAAGTCCCGTTATGAAAAAAGTCCAAGAATCTATGATTCGAGATATTCAGTCTGGACAAAGCCTCTCCGCAACGCTCAAGCTCTTCCCAAAGAGTTTCTCAGATTCAGAAATAGCTATGGTGGAATCAGGTGAAAAAACTGGTAAGCTCAATACAGCGCTCCTCCAGCTCGCGACGCAGATAGAGAAGCTCGCTTCCCTCTCAAAGAAACTCATCGGTGCCCTCATCTATCCTGCTCTCATCGTCTTTGTCATGATAGGCGTTATCTTCGTCCTCATGTGGCAGGTTGTGCCAAAACTTATCGGCATCTTCGCAGATTTCTGAGGACTCCCTCCTGCGACACAGATGCTCGTCAATGCGAGTGATTTTATACAGAATTATTGGTATCTCTTTTTTATCATACCTGTACTCCTCATGTCCTCACTGACAGCCTGGAGAAAAACAGAACGCGGACTCTATATCACCGATAAAATACTCCTGAAGATACCAGGAGTCGGCACTCTCTTACAAAAGATTATCATATCTCGATTTGCTCGACTCCTCGCGAGTCTCATGGGAAGTGGAGTCTCGATAGTTGAAGCTCTGCGAATCATCTCTGGTGCTCTCGGAAATGAAGTCTACCGCCAGCGAGTCCTCCTCCTCCGTGATGATGTGACACGAGGTGTGACTATGGGAACCTCACTCGAAGACGACCCCCTCTTCCCTGATATGGTGACACAGATGATCCGAGTGGGTGAGGAAACCGCAAAGATAGATACTATTATCATCAAAGTTGCAGACTTCTACGACGAAGAAGTCGACGGTGCTGTGAGTGCTGTGAATAAAATTATTGAACCTATTATCATCGTCACTATGGCCGTCGTCGTCGGTTTTATCGCTTACGCTATCATGACGCCTATCATGCAGCTCTCTGATGTGATTAGTCAGCAGTAGCTTATCGAGATTTCTTTTTCTTTTTACGCTTTGTCCCCCACGGCTTTTTGCCTTCCAGTATTTCAGCAATAGTATTTCGGGTATAGAGGTGTACTACTCGGGTTGCTGATCGACCAAATATTGCAGCTACCTGATCTTTTCTGCGTTTTATCAGCTGGTTTAGAGCACCTTCGGATATCGGAAATTCCTGACTCCATCAAGATGTCGTATTCACCAGATTTCATAATTCCTGCCTCCTTTTTTCAGCAATGAGTTTACCTTTTTCGTCAGTAGTTCACGCGTGTGGTAAGAGAAGCCAGTCTTCTAAGGTGCGAATAGTTATTTTCCCCGCTGAACTCAGACATAATTTTTGCATTGCATCCAATATCACATCCTCACTATACGCAACCTGCACTCTGTTATTCGCAACTATTACTTCGCGTGTTGGCGAAGTATTTTTTAACAGATTCCTCAGACCTTCAGTTCCGATTTGCAAATAATCTGCCCAATTTGGTATGGTTCATGATCTTTTTCCTACTTCTCCGGTCAGCCCTGTCAGAGTTTGAATATCATTTCTCTCATTTCTTCATAGATACGCCTCTAGAGCACTTAGGGGGTAGATAGGATAATAATGTGTAGCAATACTTGTTGGCGATTTATACTTTGCCATTTTTATACCCTGTTTTTCCTGTATCTCTTGAGCCCAGCGATTAATGCGATTCCAAGTGATTTTTGGGTGGTGCAATTTCGCAAAACCCTGACGAGTAATATATTTACAGCCCTTGATGGAAACAGTCTGATCATCAGAGAGAGTTGGCAGATTGGACTGGTGAAAAAATTCAACACAAATACGAACCATTTGATCTGCACTATACAGAGAATCAGTGGGACGAGCACTTGCATCATAGCCATGATAGGTTGGTAATTTTCTTCATGCTATGTCACGGTAGAGCGTGTTATGTGGTATACCATAAGTGCGAGACCAGGCACAGAGTGTACCATATCGGGTTCATGTCGAATCATATGAAAAACCATCACTCCCCTGACTAAGCCCAGAAATATGATTTCAATGAGGTACATGATTTAGATGTAATTCTACATCATCATTTACGCCATACAGAGGCATAACTGATAGATTTTCATTATCATAGGTTGGAGAATTAGGTAAATCAGAATTCATGCTTAACTATTTTACTCTAAAAAATAAATGATTATTATATATAATATACTACTTATTTTAATGTCAAATAATACTCTCTTTTGAACCTACGAGATACTTTGCATTATTTGACAAATAAATATATATAATTATTTTATATCATATGAAACCTGGGGAAACAAAAAAAGTACCATATTTCCGAGAATGAAAAACACTCAGGCAAGGTGAATTTACCGCTGGTAAAAATGTAGGTAATATTGTCATAGCCCAACCGGGCTTGGGGGCAACCATTGAGAACTCATTTTTTATCAAATCTCTGAGGGAAAAAGTTATTGCTGGTGCACATTTCTCTCTTTTTGCTGTGGATCATCCATGTTATGGTCTCAACGAGGAGCCCTATCTGGATAATTTCACACTGCCCGCGTGCATGGCAAATACGAAGAAGGCTATAAAATACATTCTTGGTTCAGGTGGTACACAAAAAGTAGTCCTCGCTGGGAATAGTCTCGGATTTTGGTCTCTCTTTCAATCTATTTGCGATAAAAATAATGATCCTAGAATTCTAGGACTCCTCGGAAAATCATGAGTAGCATCATACGAGAATATACTCGGCCGCATGTTGATACAGTTTTGATACGAGGAAGATCCTCGTGCTGCTTGGAGAAAACTATTGAGACATTTCAATATCGACGGAACAACTGGGAATTGCAATATTGAAGTAAATGATTGAGAAGCTGTCTCTATTCATGAAAATTTCCTACATAGTGTTGGCTCTATACGGGAACCGCGAACCACTCCTCTGCTCATCGAGTGCTGGCATGGAGAAAACGATACATATACAAGTGTAGCTGAGATGCTATCACATAACTGAGGTAATATAATGGTGCATGTGCAGGCAGGCGTGTGACACAACCTCTCTGCATGACCAGAGGATACGACTCCAGCTCGTGTCCATGCGGAAATGATATCAGGGATGGAGGAAATTTTTGAAGCTAACGCTTAAAAAACCCTCAACCATAGAGTAACTCTAATCAGTTTTTGCCAACTACCACCATCTCCTCATGCCTCGCACCGTATTTCCCTGGTAGATAGATTCCTGGTTCTATCGTGATAATCATACCCGTTTGAAGTACTTCATCGGAGCGAACAGATATCCAGGGTGCTTCGTGGATATCAATCCCCACACCGTGACCGAGTGAATGTGTGAAATATTGCTCATACTCTCCGAGTATTGCCCTCGCTTTTTGATCAAGTTCCGCAACTCTCATCCCTGGCTTCGCCCAGGAGATTATCTCTTGTGTCACTTTTTGAAGGAGTGCATAAATATTTTCAAATCCATCATTATCCCCCAACTGTAAACATCTCGTCATATCAGAACAATACCCCTCGTAGATGAGCCCCATATCGATGAGTACGACATCTCCGTCGCGGAGAACTCTCGCGGTCGGACTATGGTGTGGCACGGCTGTATTCTCTCAGAAAGCGACAATAGGCGGGAAACTCGGACCACTCGCTCCGTGTTCAAGCTGGAGCATCTGAATTCGTCGAGCAATTGCCTCTTCTGTCACTCCTGGTACAAGAAACGGAAGAATCTGCTCATACACTCTTTTATTCATCCCCTGGCCCGTACGAAGTTTCTGGATTTCTTCGGGTGTTTTCACTATTCTCTGCTCTGTAATAGGACTTTTCTGCATGTGAAGTTGTACACCATATTTCTCTATTTTTTCTCGAAGTGTCTGCGTAAGGAAATCAGGATCTGTATCGAGTTCTGGATATTTCTTGAAAGCCTCTTCCCATTTTTTCCTATCATCAATGATTTGATATTTTTGACTATCAAACAGTGCACTCGTCCGTGCATCACAGAAAATAACTCCTTCATTATTCGTTTGAAGTATGAGTATCTCTCCTGGGTCATGCGAGTGTACTCCTGTCAGGAAATAGATGTCAGAAGGGTTTATGATGAGGTGCATGCAATGAAGTATAGCAAAACACCAGAATAAAAAAAGTCTCTCGCAAAAATCCTGAAAAAATGATAAAGCCCTTTATAATAAAACTATGAAAAATCAAAAAGGCTTCACTCTCGTCGAGCTCATGGTCGTCATGGCTATCATCGCGATTCTCTCAACGGCTGGTATCTCTCAGTATGGGCGATTTATCAAGGGTGCACGAGACACCACTCGTATCGGCGATCTCAACGCTCTCAATATCGTCCTCATCGATTCTATCCAGAATACAGGGCTCGTCCCGGAAGATGTCGATGCTCTCGAGCTCTACACACGAGAAGTAGCGGGAAAAGAAATATCAGAAGCCCTCTGAAATAATGCAAACGCCTGTATGGATGCCGACGGGAAATCTACCAGTTGTGGATATCATTATATCGTATGCGATGGCGGTACAGGCTATCTCCTCGCTACGGCATTTGAGAGCAAGAACAACATAGAGAAATACTCCAAAGACGATGTCAGTGGAGCGCCCCTCGATGAACATAAATACGAGCTCGGAAGCTGTGAATCGCCAAATGACGGAACAAATGGATACGATAGCTCGAGCCTCATTCGCTCTACGAAAAACATGTCCGGAGAAGCTTAGTAAATATTTCGCAAAAAGTCTCGTCTTTTTCTGGAAAATTCAAAAAAAATACATATCATGTCCGCGTTCTCGTTTTTACTTATATTTCTCTTATGAAAAATCAAAAAGGCTTCACGCTCGTCGAGCTCATGGTCGTCATGGCTATCATCGCGATACTCTCAACAGCTGGTATCTCTCAGTATGGTCGATTTATCAAGTCAGCTCGCGATACAACTCGTACATCTGATCTCAATGCTCTCAATATCGTCATCCTCGACTCTATCCAATCAAGCGGAATAGTTCCTACAGATGCAGCAGAATTTGCAGTAAAAATAAAAGAAGTCGCTGGAAAAGATATCCAGGACCCGCTCAATGGAGCAACAGCTTGTCTCGCAGCTGATGGAACGACTACCGTGGCATGTGGCTATAAATATGCTATCTGTGATGGTGGTACGGGGTACAAACTCGCAACAGGATTTGAGAGCAAAAACAATGTCGACAATAAATACAAAAAAGATGATGTAAGTACTTCTGACGATACACATCTCAGCGATGACCTCTACGAGCTCGGTAGCTGTAATGAGGTTGATACAGATTACGAACCTATTACTGCTTAGTTTTTCAGACTTTTCAAATCCCCTCTTTATGAGGGGATTTTTTATGTTCTAATGAAACTTGCATTTTATTAAAAGTTTTTATAGTAATGTTTTAGTAGTTTTTAAAAGTCACATATGGAACCAGAAAATATAGGGATTGGGGATATAATAAAACAAGTCCACGATGATCCTAATAAATACTTAGAATTCATAGCAAGAAGGACAGCTCGTCTCATCATAAAATGATCCGTTTCAAAACAAAAAAAGAAGAAACCTTTGGCTCCAGAAGAAATCGTGACTATAGCGAACAGGGTACCCTCTGAGGAACTGATAAAAGAGATATCTCCTCTGGTGATAGAACTTATAGAAGAGCATGCATGAAGAGAAACACTCCTACTAGAAGAGGCAGACGCTACTAAACCACCTGAAAAAATAGTCATACACCCTCTGATGCGGCAACTGATCTCTCAGGCATGCATGCAGCTTCTAGCAAATGAACTCCATACGCATCATGCAGAGCTAGCCCAATTTGTTCATGATAATACTGATTTAAGCATTCGAATACTCCATCAACCAGAACGGCTGATAATATTTGAACATGCCATCATTCCTACAAACCGTATCTTTCATGATGTAGGTGACGAAAATACACAACTCTGGACAGGGCATGAAACACAGAATAAACATATCTCAGCAAAGTGAACTAGACATGATAACATATTAGTACTCTTAAAAAGAGATCCGGAAACTAAAAATTTCGCTATAACTCCTATTCTCCAGGGCGAAGATATCAGAATATTTAAAGATCAAATACTTGTCTTCAGGAAAGGTATAGTTTCTGTTTATGGTAAGCCCGATAAAAATACTCTGGATAAGCTCCCTCTTCTATGAGAATTTGCATGTGATATCGATTCAATAGAAAATGTTACCTCTTTCAAGGAAAAAACATGATGGTATCTGCACCAAATGACTGGGACAAAGAAAACTCAGGACAATACGATGCTCGAAAAAAGTGAAATGACTCTCTGTCTCAATGAACGACACCCGTCGCTATCTTACACCACTGACAGCGAGAGGTACGTCATAAATGATATTCCTTTCACTATTGATACAACAAGGAGACAGTTTGTGATACTTGCTCAATGAAAAATACAGAGAATTGCTTTTAGGGAAATACTAGAAATAGTAAAATTACCAACTGGTGGATGGTGCGTGGACTTTATGCAGAGATGATTACACATGAGGCTTGCTTTCTCTGGTAGTACACCAATCGTATCTGTCGAAACAGAATCCGGATGGCGTGTATATAAAAATGCCGTCACGGAGAGTATTCCTGAGGAAGATCCTGCAAGTACCTTCAGTATTGATGAGTGAACACAAGAGTTGGTCATAGATACATGATGAAAAACAAAGAGAATTCTTCTTGGGGAAATATTAGAGGCATTTAGCTCACAAGAATAATCCCTCATCACCCCACAAAAATCCGCTTTTTCGAGCGGATTTTTTTGCATTTCCTGGACAGACCGTAGAATAGTCACATTCTTCATACACTAAGCCTCTTGCATATGGAATTCCCAAAGGTCTACACTCCTTCTGAATTTGAGTCATCTCTCGCAGAAATGTGGGAAAAGAAATGACTCTACGCTCCCAAAAAATCGAAAACTGGTCAAACATTCTATATCCCCCTCCCCCCACCAAATGTCACGGGAGTACTCCATACAGGTCATGCTCTCATGCTCTCACTGCAGGATGTCATGATACGATATCACCGAATGAAAGGAGATGAAACTCTCTGGGTACCTGGGACAGATCATGCTGGTATCTCGACGCAAAATGTCGTCACGAAAAATCTCGCAAAAGAATGAATCCGCAAGGAAGTGATAGGTCGTGAGGCTTTTCTCGAAAAAGTCTGGGAATGGAAAGAAGCCTGTCATGGGACTATAACAGGTCAGATGCGTATGATGGGAGCAAGTGTCTCATGGGATCATGAGAGGTTTACCCTCGATGAAGGGAATAATAAACTCGTCACCGATACTTTCGTAAAACTCTACAACGACGGTATCATCTACCGTGGAGAATATATGGTTAATTATTGTCCCAAAGATAAAACTGTTATTTCAAATGCTGAAATCATCTACCGTGAAGAGCCTGGATTTCTCTATGAGATAGCCTATTTCGTCTCTGGTGCTGATAAAGAACTCGTCGTCGCAACTACTCGCCCTGAGACTCTCCTCGCTGACATGGCTATCGCTGTCCATCCGAAAGATAAGAGATACAAAAAACTCATCGGAAAGACGGCTATCCTCCCTATCGCAAATCGTAAAATCCCTATCATCGCGGATGAGATGGTCGATATGGATTTCGGTACTGGCGCAGTGAAGATCACGCCAGCCCATGATCCTGCTGATTTTGAAACCGCAAAACGACACAATCTCACACTGGATTATCGTGTACTCGACAACAATGGTATCATGATGGAGCACACAGGAGACTTCGCTGGGAAGACTGAGCTCCAGGCTCGCGAGATGGTCGTAGACATGCTCCGTGCTCGTGGCAATCTCATGAAAGTGACGCCTCATGTCTCACAAGTGGGGTATTCTGAGCGTGGGAATGTCCGTGTTCAAACTATTGTCTCAACTCAGTGGTTCGTCGATAATCAGAAACTGAAGGAAAAAGTCATGGCAGGCTGGGCAAATAAAGAATTTGATATTGTTCCTGATCGTTTTGGTCCGATTTTTGAGAACATGATGAACAATCTCCACGATTGGTGTATCAGCCGTCAGCTCTGGTGGGGACATCAGATACCCGCTTATTATGACAAAAACACTGGCGACCTCCTCGGTGTCACAGATAATCCTGCGGCTCTGATAAAAAAACACGGGAAAGACAATGTCGTGCGTGATGAAGATGTGCTCGATACTTGGTTTTCTTCTGCACTCTGGCCCCTGTCTATCCTGGATTGGAATTTTCAGAAACCAGGAGAACTCTTCCAGAAATACTATCCAGCACAAGTCCTCGAAACAGGTCACGATATTCTCTTCTTCTGGGTCGTGAGGATGCTCCTCTTTGGCTACGAACTGACTGGTGAGACACCGTTTAAAACCATCTATCTCCATGGTCTCGTCACCGATGATCAGGGCAGGAAATTCTCGAAATCTCTCGGAAATGGTATCGACCCCATAGAAGTCATCAAACAGTATTCAGCTGACGCACTCCGCCTCTCACTCGTAGTTGGTAATAGCCCCGGCAATCCTATGAGATTTAGCATGGATGTCGTGAAAAGCAATCAGACATTTCTCAATAAGCTCTGGAATGTCGCCCGATTCGTCTGGATGAATGTCTGAGAAGGAAAAGACATGGAAACAGATACAAAAAAACTCGAAAAAACACTCACAAAAAATTGGGATAAACTGGTCGACTACGAGCGATGGATTCTGACGAGATTGAAGAGAACAGTCACTGATGCAACCGTGAGCATGGAAAAATATGATTTTTCTATGATGGGAGAGAAGCTCCTCTCTTTCACTCGTGATGAATTCGCTGACTACGCTATCGAGTGTTTCAAGCTGTCAAAAGACGAATCAAAATATGGCAAAGAAGTCATGACATACACACTTCTCACACTTCTGAAGCTCTGGCACCCCTATATCCCATTTGTGACGGAAGCGCTCAATGGAGTTATCGCACCAAAAACAACTCTTATCGATGCTGAGTGGCCAGAATGCCCATTTGACCTCGATGAAGAAAGCGAAGAACTGATTCGGTCTGTCTTTGAAGTAGTCAAAACTATTCGAACTATTCGTGGCGAGAGAAAGATAAAACCTGGTGATGCTGTGGATGTCGTCATCTATGCGAACCCTCGTGATCGAGCGACACTCGAGCGAAATATCTCTCTCATCGCTGGTCTCGGTAAGGCAAGCGCTGTCGAGTTCACTCTCACAAAAGAAGATCTCTCTCGAGAAAAATACACCTATGGTATGGCCTGAGAAGTGGAAGTGTTCGTCGATACGAGTTCTTGTACACACGATGATGATATCGAACGACTCGAGAAACTCATAGCAGAAAAAGAAGATTACGCTCGTATGATAGAACTCAAGCTCATGGATGCTACATTTGTGAGCAAAGCTCC
>CAYQWU010000013.1:10581-14743 GCA_964421335.1 uncultured Candidatus Peribacteria bacterium | reverse complement strand
ACCGAGGTATTCTCGAAAACGCTATTGATGCCTTTCTCGAACAATCACAGACATTTTCTATCCAGGGAACTATTGCTGCCACTCCGCGTGATGGTGATGCTCCTCTCTCTGTCACACTCGAAGGAAAAAATATCATAGACAGTAGTGGGACACTGATTCCTGATGCGAATTATACATGGTGGGTGAGGACAGCCGAGGGGCCACGAGTCCTGGGACGAGGAAAGACAGTGAACTATGTTTTTGAAGAAGAGGGCACCTACACGGTCTATCTCACCGTGAACTCTGCGAGTAGAAATAGTCGTAATTTTGTCGATGTTATCAGTTTCGAGGATCAGGTGACCGTCGAAGTAGGACAGGCGAAGCTCAAACTCGTGGTATTTTTCAATGATCAACTCGCAACCGATAATGTGAAAATCCCTACTCGTGAATCAACACAAAAGATACTCATCGATGCGACGCAAACAAAATTCTCATCCGGATACAGCATTCTCAAAACTGAATGGAATTTCGGTAATGGTAATACGATTATCCGCGAGTGATCTCCCATCGTCGAGGCACAGGACTACAAAGAAGGAGAATTCACAGTGAAGGTGACGCTCACGCGCAACGATGGAGAGACATTTACGAGAAGTATACTCATGAAGATAGGTGATCCTATCGCAGCTATATCGGTCAATACACTCTCACCAAACAAAGGTGACAATGTCGTATTTCAAGCGAAAAAAGTCAGTGAAGAAGGTGTCAACTATTCTTGGGAAATCAGGAGGTTCGGTGTCGAACAACCGATATTCACGACTGTCGGACCGCGTATGGAATTCACATTCCGTGAAGTCGGTCGATACAGTGTCAGTCTGATATCACTCAAGGGTGATGCTCGCGATAAACAAAGCATGGAGATAGACATCCAATCTCGACCTCCTGTCGTGCGATTCACCGCAGATAAGCTGTCTCAAGAAACTCCCAATATCTACATTTTTGATGGAACTTCGACCTATGATCCAGACTATCCCGATAATCAGGGATTGAAATACCAGTGGTTCGTGAACGACAGACCCACTCAACTCACAGAGACCAACTCTGACAATAGTCGTGGGAAATTCACTTTCCCCGAAGTTGGTGATTTCCAGGTAGAACTCCAGGTGACTGATAATGAAGGGAAGAAGTCATCATTTAAAAAAACAATCAATATCAAGAGTCTTCTCTCTATCCAGCTCAATATCAGACCGCAGGTGGTAAAACGAGGTGAAAATGTCCTCCTCATAGCGACAGCTCCAAATACCACTATCTACGAATGGCTCATCGGTGCTCGAGAAAATGTCGTCACACAATCTGGACGATATGCGACAAAATTTGATGCAGCAGGAACCTATCCTCTCACCCTCAAAGTGACAGACGCTGCTGGCAATACCAATTCTATTCAGAGAAAAATATATGTGACAGATGGTGACGCTCCTTTCTGAGTTATTCATATGACGACTGAGAGTCTCTTTACTGAGACGCAGGCGGGTGCATGTAATGGCAAGGAAGCGATGATAGTCGACCGTGTCACGCCTGTCTACCTCGTAGGTGATAGGAGTGTCAATGTTGGTGGCAAACCTGACGATCTGACCTATTTCTGGAAAGTCGGACTCAATGCGAGTTCGACAAAACGAAATTTTAGCCATACATTTGATGAGCTCGGTTGTGAAAAAATCACGCTCACCGTCAATGACAAAAAAACAGGAGCGAGCCATACGGCAGAAGAATGGGTGAAGGTGATAAATATACCGCCTCGTTTTTCTGATATCAGCGTCAAAGTCGAAAATATCGATCAAGACCCTATGCGTGTCGATCTCCAGATGCTCGGTGCAAAAGACCCAGACGGAGTCATTCGCTCGTACACATGGTATTACTATACGAGTACCGACGAACAACCACAGGGCTTCCGTATTACGACAAAACCTGAAACATCATTTACACTGCCAAAGATCAATGGTCGCTATCATTTCTCGGTCGTACTCGAAGACGCCAATAATCTCCGAGTAGACACGCGCGACATGTCTGAAAGTCGTTTCTCGACTCCTGATCTCCTCGTGAATCAGAATATTTCAACACCAATCATCGAATTCAATGCCAATATCCGAGACATCAAATATGGCGACCCTGTCGAGCTCTCAGTGACGGCGAAGAATGCTCTCGGACAAGACATCACAAAAGCGGTAGAATACCGATGGGATGTCGATGGTGATGGATTCTATGATATCAAGACAAGTGAAAATGTCCTGACCTACAAATACACTGTTCCGGGTGAATATCATCCAAAAGTAAAAGTCACTCACCGCGGACTCTCCACGACAAAGACACTCACAGTAAATGTGACAAATCGTCTCATCCCACTCGCGCAGATGCAGATAATTGGTGATAAAATCATCGCCTATAATACCTCAACTGGTATCATACAAAATGTGTCATGGTACGCTGACGATGTCAAAATATCTGAAAACAAAGAATACCTCCTCTACACACCTCCGACCGCTACATTTCCAAAAAATATCCGTCTCGAAATATCTGAAGGATCAGATACGCAGAGTATCACTCTTCCAGTTGAGAGAAATCCTCAGAACAAAATCCTCGTAAAGAAAGCAGGTCGTCCACTCGTCATCCTCACCAATCAAAATGACTCAGTCACGGCTGCGCTCGATGATGTCACCTGGAGTGATCCTGTGAAGCCGCTCTTTTTCTACCTCGGTGAGTCTGAGTGAGCTGTACAGTATTATGTGATAGACAATGATGTCGACATCGACACCGATCTCTCAGGTGGCAAAAATGACGATGCTGATAATAAATGAACCGCTTCGTATCGTCTCGGTCGACCCTATATAGTACCGATGGGAACGAAGCGAGAAACTATCATGCGATTCCGCCTCCTGGGAACTGATGGCAAAGAGATTGATTCACGCCAGATTCGCGTCACGCGGACATTTATGGCACAAGAAATCGACAAAGGAAACATAACAGGTGTCACACCAGAAAAAGAATGACAACCATTTAATCTGTCAAAAGAAGATAAAGCGCGACTCGATAGACTCAGCCTCCTCATCAAGAATATTCCAGATGAAGTAGTAAAAAAAGACCTCTCCAGGTTCACAGACCAGCTCGGTGATATCTGGTATGATCGAGCAGACCGTGCTGAGACGCTCCTCCAGCTCTCTCGAAGCGTGGATGCCAATAGTACTATCACACCAGATCTGAAAACTCGTATTCTCGAACAAATCAATCTCATCTATACGCAGTGACAGCAAGATGCTGAGGAAAGGGATCTCGCGAGAACTATGCTCGCAGATTTCCTCTCAAAAAATTCTGGGAAAAAAGAAATATTCTGAGACGGATCCGTCGAGAATCCAGGACTCCTGGGACAAATAATCGAGAACCCGGAGTACTATGAACAGAATAAGAAACTCGTCGATCGTATCTACGAAGAATTCGTCCGATTCGATGAGACGCTTTCAGAAGATGCGAAATCAATCATCCGAGAAAAACTGACATTCCTCGCCGGGACGCCACCAGCAGTAGAAAAACCAGGAGAAAATACTATCACCGAAGAAAATACGGGATGATTCCTCTCGAAATTCAAAAATATTGGCATGATACTCCTCTGGATAGCTCTCGCAGTTGTAGGAATATTTGGTATGATTTTTGCTGGAAGTCGGATACTCGCTACTCGCAAAGCGAAATCACAACCGACTGATACGAGCCATGCAGGAGATGCTCATGGAGATGATTTCCCTCTGACGCCCACAACACCTACGCCCACAGCTGATGGAACTCCAGATTGGCTCAAAAATACTGAATCACCATTTGGCTCAGAAGATGTCCTCTCTCAGGAAGTATCACAAACACAATCAAGCACAGAAACACACACTCCCGACTGGATGAATGATCATCACGAGGAGGAGAAAATCACGCCAGCTGCTCCAATAGCGGCACCAGTAGTAGAAAAACCAACTCCAGTACAAGCGCCAGCTCAAACAGTAGATGTACCTGATTGGCTCAAAGATGAAGCAACAAAGACGCCTGAGGTACCTGGCCCCCTAGATACACCGGTAATTCCCGAAACACCAGCAGTAATCCCAGAAACACCGAAGGCAGAAGCTCCTGAAGATGATATACCAGAATGGCTCCG
>CAYQWU010000013.1:0-10481 GCA_964421335.1 uncultured Candidatus Peribacteria bacterium | reverse complement strand
GGTAGAAACACCTGTCACAGAGACAATAGTCGAACCAGTGGTAGAAAAGGAAATCATCCCAGAAACACCAGTTCCAACGGCTCCTGATGAAGATGATATACCAGATTGGCTCAAGGGCACACATGAAGAATCGAGTACTCCTCCTGTGACAACAGAATTACCTCAAAAAGAAGAAACTATAGAACAAACAGCTCCGACGGAAACTCCAGTTTCAACGGCTTGAAATACTGATACAACAGGAGATACTGTGGGTAATACTGCTCAGTCAAAGCCTATGAATAAAAAATCATCAAAACCAAAAAAAGTAGCCGGTGCAACAAAACTCCTCGCTGAAGGAGATCATCTCATAGGCCCAGCAACAGACCTCCTCGGAAGTCCAGATAATCTCATAGAACCAGCCGATAATACGCCTCAACCATAATTATGCTCTTCAATCGACCTACAACTCCAGAAACCCCCACTCCGCAGAAGGTAAAAAAGCCAGGATTGTGGACAAAGATTATCAGCTATACAGCAAATGATCAGGATTTCGTCGAACCATTGAAGATCACGAAAGTCATCCAAAAGAAAAAACCGAGAAATGTCTGGAGCAATGTCCGTTCAGCACTCATCATCATCACAACATTTTATGTCATGTTGTGTGCTTTCGTATTGCTCAATCCTCAGTACGCACTCTTCTTTAACAATATACTGGGAGTTCAGTACCTCACGATTCGAACTACTCTCGAGTACACGATTTATACGGTCTATAGCATATTTGGTATTGCTCTCGGAAGTGCTTTCCTCTTCTTTGGATACCGCGCGATGGCTATCAGGACAAAAAATCACTCAAAGAAAACTCATATATGGATTATTACAGCTTTTTTCTGTATTCTCTTCTTCTCAAATATTGCGCTCTTCGCGTGGACCTATGACTGGTTCAGAAAGATTGATTTCGGTAATCTCGAGGGGCGTGTCATAGTCTATGATAACAAAATGCTCAAGTATATAGGTCCAGACCAAGATGTTTCAAGAGCTGTCATAGACACCGGTATCAGTATCGGTCCTATTGATGTGCGCTACGATCTCAATGGTTATGTCAAAAAACTCGCTCGACTCGAAGGTCTCCTCTTTACCCAGGAATATGATTTTGAAATCGACTACAATGGTGATGGAAAAGCAGATCGTGGGTCAGGGAAGAGTAATGGTATAGAGTACCCCGTCACAGATTTTGAGAGGACACCGGTTATCGCTCCAGAATTCTCTTATGATGCAATCGGTGAATACATGCCAACAGCGACTATCCGTGGTATCGATGTCGGAGGGAAACCAATCACTCTGAAGCTCGAACTCCCAAAAATCAAACTCGAACATATCGTCAAAATCGGCAGAACCAATCTCGCCAATGGTGGTATACAGTATGACTTTGATGCGAGTGCTCTCAATGAACTCGGACAACTCCGTTGGTCTATCTTGGATAAATCAGCAGCCACACATGATGGAGTCCAGTTCTCACCTGAAAAGATATTTGAAGCTCCAACTATTATCTGTCTCCGTATTTTCCGTGGATCAGCTCCTCTCACAGAAGAGTGTGATTGGAAATTTGTGACAGAAGAGACGACCAAGAGTAATATCCAGAATACTGATATCACGATAAAGATTGATCCAATAAATCCCCTCAAATACCAATTTTCTGTGGATCCAAAAGCCATACAATGAGAGATAGAATCTGTCAAATGGTTTATCGATGATAATGAATATGTAGGGAAATTTGATTCCGGGATGGAGAGGATTTTTGACTACAGATTTCGTGATCCTGGAACCTATAAAATCGAAGTCGAAATCGTGGACAGTCTCGGAAATGTCGTCCGAATAGGCACAGATCCGGTCTATACAGCAGAGCTCGTCGATCTCAAGGAATGATACACACTCCAGATTTCCAACGATGAAGGGGCAAATCTCGATAAGGAAACCTATGACAAAAAAACACAATCATACCTCCTCCCTGATTTCCCAGTACCAGGAATACTCAGCCTCGATGCGACCAGTGTCCGTGCGAATTCTCCTCGTCTCCGCCTCGAAAAAGTCGAGTGGGACAAGGATAATGATGGAATATACGAAACGGAATGACTCACGCTCGATCGTGATATTCAGGTTCCTGGCAGATATGATATCCGTGCCCGCTATACCTTCACAGACCTCTCAATAGACGGCAAAGATATTCCCATCTACCACATAGATAGGATAGCAGTGGTCTGAGTCCAGAAAGCGATAGATGTGAGGGTTCTGATCACTCCTGACGATGCCTACGCTCCCGCAAATGTACGATTTGATGCATCGGGATCAAAGATTCAAAAAGGCGACATCCGTAAATTTATCTACGATTTCGGTGATGGAAAAAACTACGAATGAGAAGGTGTAGTCACAACATACCGATATGACAAACCTGGCGAATACAAAATTACAGTGACCGCTGTCACAGACAAATGAGTCCGAGCTTCCAAAAAATATACACTCATATTGAAGAAACCTCAGGAAATCGTCCGCATCGCTCCAAGCATTGCCTCAGGTCTCGCACAAGCAGGACTCCCTATCACATTTGAAGCAGCAGTCCGAGGAGTTGATAGTCTCGTCACATGGGATATGGGCGATGGCTCTGGTATGAAAAATGGCAAAAGTATTATCCATGAGTTCACTACGGCAGGGACCTATACCGTCAAAGTCCGCGTGCAATACGCATCGGGTATAGAAGAATCAGACACTATCTCCTATGTTGTTCAATAATTATGCATTTCTCTGTCATCCTCGATTTTCTTCAAACATTTTGGCTTCCACTCATCATCACCAGCATCGGCGCACTCATCTATGGGAGCTTTGTGAAGTGGTATGGTAAGGTAAGTCTCGGACAGAGTCTCGCACTTTTCTTCACGGGTATCATCGTCATCACTTGTATCTTTTTGCCGTTTAATTGGTCCATTCAAAACTCAGACATGGGCGGTCGCGAACTGTCTCTTTTCTTCTTTAATATCAATATTGAAGGAAATAATTTTATCAACGATTTCCGTGGTTCCCTCGAATCTCTCGGAATACCAGAAAAGTGGACGATAAACAGCATCATTTTCTTCCTCGCATTTCTCGAAGAACTCGCGAAGCTGACACTCCTCATACTCTGTATCAGGAAATCTCTGAGGATGGCTGTTATTCTCGTCTATATCTTTGTCGTTGGGACTTTTATCAATCGGCTCCTCGGAGCAGGAAACTCTGAAGCACTCATGATAGTCATCGGTGGTCTCAGCTTCGTCGGGCTCATCGTGCTCTGGTTCCTCTTGGGCACTGCTGTGAAGACGGAAAGTGTTGCAGACTATATGTACAGCATCGCTCTCGTCGCTCTCGGGTTCGCCTTTGCAGAAAATATCAAATACATGCTCGATCTCTCCCGAGCAGGACAGAGTCATGAAGCCATCGTCAACAATGCCATGCTCAGAGCCATCTTCGGATACCTCTCACACACATTCTTTAGCATGGTGTGCGTGTCTCTGTATGCTCGTGGACGATTCGCCTTCCTCAGACTCCTCGACAGCACTGGAGGACTTTCTCTCAGTCAGAAAGCACTTGGCTGGAAATGATACACACAGATGAAGAGTATCCAGGGATTTTGGTCCGGTGTCATCGTAGCGAGCCTCCTTCACGGCATCTACAATATCTCTATCAGTCAAAATGTCCTCGTCCCTTCTATCATGCTCGTCGTGGGATTCCTCTTCCTCGAACTCTTCGTCCTCCATGATCTCCGGAATAATACCAGGTACGGACACATAGAGGGCACTATGCGGTAGTATTTGACAAAGAAAATATAGTGATAAAATAAAACATATCACTATAAAATAACTATGGCTTCTGACACTTTAGAACCTCTAAAAGAGAGACATCCTGGAAACATTTTAATCGTTGATGATGTACCAGAAACTGCCGAGCATTTCGCACACCAACTGAGAGAATATTTCGCGAGTGTTACTACTGCATCCCCTGAGAGAACAGAATAATTGGTCTGAAAGTGAGGTATTGATGTCCTCGTCACAGATTTACGATTTGTAGGTGGCAGGATTGATAATGGTATTGAGCTCGCCCAGTGACTGAATGGACATTGCCCACCCATAGTAATACTGACAGCCTCCGTCGGTGGACAAGCTCTTGCCCTACTTACATCCCAGGCCATACATACAGATGGAACACCTCTTCTGCGTGGAGCTATGAAGTCAGGAGGCATAGATATGCTTCGTGCTCAAATTCTGTGAGCTATGTCTGACGCAGAAAAGCTCCCTCCATGAGTTCGAGCCGAGGGCATAAAAAAAGTAAATATTCCTGAATTTAACACTAGTGAAGCTCCCGCTGAGCTCAGAAATATAATTGCTCTTCTCTCAGAGAAGCTCAAAAATTATGTCAGAATAACTCGAGAGAATATTAATACTTTGAAAGAAAAATATAGCTTGGATGAATGGCCCTCTTGGCAAGCAATAAGAGCAACGGTAGAGGGGCAACTAGAACAATTTTCGACATATAATTCTGAGAAACTCATAGGAACAAGTGAAAAAGACACTCTCGAGGCCATGCATGAGCTCAATAGTCGGATTATATTACTCGATATGCAGAGGCTGGTACCGCCAGCAGAGAACATTGATGATGAAAACATGCTTCTTCTGAGGAGCTTTAAACAGGGACACGCTCAAATAACTGGAGAGATACAATCATTATTTAGAAATGGTGAAGAGGTCTGCAATCCTATGTTTGATGTTGATGATGATATTGAGAGAATATTTCGTAGAGGAGAGGCTCATCTGCGGATTCGATATGAAGACAGAGACATGGAATGACGAACTTGTTTCCGTGATAATGGGAGACTCATCTCAACTCTTTTCGAACAAATTCAAAGAGAATTTGATGAACCATCCTGCTCAATAGAAGTAATTGGGATGGATGAAGAATCTATCTTTTGGAATGGGGGGAAAGATCAACAAAAATTACGAGAAAAAGTAAATTGGGGTGGTTGATATAAAATTCGTGTACATGCTAACCATTATGGTAATGAAAAAAGTAAATTTTTTGGAAAAAAGAATTACGAACAAATTCTGGATCCTCTCCGAAGTATTCTAGAAAAACTCATAAAACAGAAAAGAATATATATAAATCCAGCTATTTTTTCTCAGGAGATGGAAGACTATGGTGGCTCGTTTGAGATATTTCTCAAAACAGCGGAAGCTGACCATGAAAAAATAAGTCGTGAAGCCGCCTGGGAAGCAACCATAAAAACAAAAAAAATAGGAGTAATGGCTGTATGAGACGACAGGAGGACAGAAGAAGTCCACAAAGTACAGACACCAAGCGGTAGTATGACACTTATAGGATGTAGTTTGCCAAAAAGACTCAAACACATGGGTGGTAATTTCTGTGCAACTATGCACGATGGAGAACTCATAGTAGCATCGGATCATGACCATTTTAGGTGTGATATGGCATTGTGTCATTACCTCGTGAGGCGAAAAAACATGTCCGTTGATGAAGCATTTTCACAAGCAGGCAATTCAATGCGTATGAAACTCGAAGGTGGGCATATGATTGTCTGTCACTATCAAATAGAAGATGAGAAAATGGAAGAATTTGAAGAGACAGCAAGACAAATGGGGAGATTTGGTGATTATAAAGAAAGAGAGGATATAGTGAGTGCTCTTTCTCCAATAATGAAGGATCTGGGTTTACAGGGAGTAATATGTGATCAAAGTTCTTTTTTTGGACGGAGTGGTATGTATCCTATCATGATTGATTATCTCCTTGATGATCCTGAAGAACACGAGGAATCAGATGAATCAATAGTAGAGAGAACTAGAGAAGACTATGGTGATGAAGTTAGTGGAGAAGAATTGAGACAGTTGTTATTCTCGATGAAAAAACCAAAAGACATCTGGGAAGATGAGCAAAAATAGCTATACTCTCCTCATGCTCCGAGCCCTCCCTGCAATTATTGTCGTCATACTCATACTCCTTTCTCTGGCGTGAATCGCCATTGGGATAAACAATTATAGCGAGTATAGGTCCCAGCAGCGTATTATTCACGCTTTTAGTCCCTATTACCAGGGTCTAGCGAGGCAGTGCTACGAGAGCGACAGCTCGAGCTGTTGTCTCGCGAGTGTGTCTACTATGGAAGCAAAAAATGGTGTCCTCATACCAGAAACAGGCTGTCCACTCTGAACAAAAGAAAATACCCTCAGGTGTATACCTTCCTACACTTGGTGCGAAGTGTAGATAGAGATAAAGGTAGAGATAGAGCGCGGATTATTATAAATTCTACACTCTGCGCTGTTTCTTTTCCGCTGAAATACAGAAAAAGGTTTTTAGGGGGGAGATTTGCCTTGAATGGCAAAGCGAGTAACTGTCTGAGCGTCATGAAAAACAGTAAAGAGTTGCTGAACAGGAGAGCGAGTTTGTGTCCCCTGAATCGTTTTGGGTACTTTTTCGATAAAAAGTACCGAACGAATCGTGAAGTTGGAAATGATATTAGATTTTCTCCGCTGGAGGAACAGCAGCTTCTGGTTCTGGCCTCACTGGTTCGTCTGTCCATGGATTCTCTGATTCAATCTGCGAGAAATCAATCGGTTCGTCATCAACGAGGAGCTGGAGAATCTGAGCTTTGCCATATTTTCAGAGGGCGATTTTTATTTCGAGTTTTTTACCAGAATTAGCCCATCCCATTCGGTCGATAGCCCATCATTTCCCTTCAGGAACATAGAACTGTTCTATTTGTGGATAGCTGATATTTCCTTGTTTTTCTTTAGTGATAATAGGTGATCATTTTTTATCCTTATTTTCTGTATAGACATCGACCTCTCGGACAAATCCTTCGCCACGGATATAGAGACCTGTTTCTGGCTCTGTGATACTAAAAGAGTAGTCCCTGACGCGGTTATCTTCGCCAAGTGTGAGCGTCGCATAGACGGGCCCCGATTCAGGCAGAGTTTTTGCATAGGCGAGGGCTTTTTCACTTCGACCTATCTCATAGGCGAGATCGACATAATCGCCACGAAGTATATCACGAGGATCGACAGGCATGGTCGCGAGGATGACTTCTTGTCCAGTGCTACGGATATTTTCTTGTCGCCATACTCCAGTCGCCATGACGATGACGAAGAGGATGATAGCTCAGAGAAATGCGAGATGTTTTTTGTTTTTCATAATTATTTTTTATGGACGAGAGTGAGGACTTTTTTTCTTCATTTTTCGAGCCAGAATCCACCGATGAGACCGATGAGACCGAGTATCATGAAGAAGAGAGATCTATCAACGAGACTCCAGAAGAAATCAAAATAGAGACTGATGAGGTAGACAGCTATCCAGAAAAATGTCTGTGAGATAACATAGGATTTCCTGAGGGTAATACCGACCCAGACACCGCCGGCGAGGAGAGCGATATAGAGGAGATTTAATCCAAGACGAGCAAATTCAGAATACTCCAACACTTCCGTTACATAGATTCCCAGCGTATAGATCCATCCTCCGAGGAGCAGTGCGAAGAGTCCAAATTGTCTGTAGGCTGTCTCGATAGGGGTAAATATTTTTGTCTTCCATTGGAGCAAGAGACCGACGATGAGGAGATCCAGAGCCATACCGATTTCCCAGAGAACAAATGTTTTTTCTTTTATTTCTATACCCCAGAATCCTTCGGTAAAGGCGAATTCGAGGTGATACCAGATGATATAGAGAATCGTGTGGACGACTGCCAGAGCACCAAAAGGGATGAGATAAGTAAACGGAATGGAGAGGAGGAACCAGGTGAGAAAGAGTCATCGAGGATTACTCTCGAGGTTGTAGAGCTGACCATAGAGAGCGAGTGATGCGCCGATGAGGAGGACCCCGAGGAATATCAGACTCTTGCCGAGGATAGGGAAGTCTTTCTTCATTTCCGAGAGATAATACCCGCCCACAAGTGGGATGATTGGGAGGAGGGTGATGAGGATGAGCTTCGTGATGTGACCGAGAGACTCCCAATTACTGGCAAAGAAGAGGATGAGCCCTGTACCCAGGAGGAGAGCTCCGAGTACTGAAACAATGAGGGTAAATCGTCCAGACCGTGCATCTCGTTCTTCTGATACGACATCAGAAAGCATGGTCTTGTGTTGTTTCTCGGTGATAACACCTCGAGAGAGCCAACTATTGAGGAGAGTATGGATATTCATATGAGGATTATACCCTCCTCCTTTTTGATGTCAAAAAACAAAGAGAGACTAGCTCTGAGACTGTTTCATAAACGAAACTATCCTATAAGTGACAGGGGTGAAGAATGCTTCTATAGCGACCTTGAACACTATGTTCGACAGGAGCAGGTAGACAAGATCGACATTCCCCATAGTGCCGAGAAATGCTATGAGACAGAATACCGTGCTATCAAATGTCTGCCCGACAATGGTCGAACCAATCGTTCGCATCCAGAGCCATTTTTCACCAGTTATCTTGCGGATAGCGAGGAGCGTCCACGCATTGGAAAACGAGCCAGCGAGATATCCAAAAATACTTCCGAGGGTGATGCGAGGGACGAGTCCGAGAATAGCTTCATAGCTTCCTTGATTCTCCCAGAATCCCGCAGCAGGGAGAACCTGGACGATGTAGAGAATGGCAGCATTGAGGACGATACAGCCAAATCCGAGAAGGATGACCTTTCGAGATACTTTCCAGCCGTACACTTCGGCAAATATATCACCGAAAATATAGGAAAGTGGGAAGAGAATAGTTCCTGCATCGAGCGTGAGACCAGCGAACTGCGTCATCTTGGTCGATGCTATATTGGAGATGATGAGAATCACACAAAAAAATGTGACAAGCGTGGTAAATCGAAATGAGTTCATGGGCATGAGTGTATAATCTGAGTTATTGAAGTCAAATATCACACACCATGACACCCAGAAATGGGGTTTCGGGACAACAACTGTTTGAGCGGGATGAATGCAGAAGAGTGAGATGAATACAGTCTATAGCGAGTTTTGTTGTCCTGAATGGTTTTGGGTACTTTTGCCACCAAAAGTACCAAACGAATCGTGAAACTGGAAAATGGAATCTGTCTAATGGCTCTTCACCCACTCCACGAGTGAGACGAGTGAATTATGTGTGATGATGGATAATCCCTTCATCGTCTGAAATTGAGACTGCACTGCTGGGATATGAATCGTTTTGAAGCCAAGTTTTTTTGCCTCTTCGAGTCTTTTCTCGAGTTGAGCAACAGGCTTGATAACGCCGGTGAGAGAGATTTCTCAGAGGAAGAGAGCGTGGTCGAGGGGCTTCTTCTGATCAGAGGAGAGAAGTGCGGCGACGATGGCGAGATCAACCGCTGGTTCACCAACCGAGAGACCGTGAGAGACATTCACATACACATCATCAGAATCGAGATTTACACGACCGAATTTGGCGATGGTCGCCAAGAGCAATTCTATTTTTTGGCTTGAAATACCTCTTGCTGACCTCTTCGGATAGGGGTACCGTGTCGAATGTGTCAATGCTTCTATCTCCATAATCACGGGCCGGTTCCCTTCTAGGGCGACCGTAAGAGCTGCCCCAGTTTGGGGAGTTGTACGAAGAATTCATTCGGCTGGATTCTTCAGATCAAGAAGTCAGAATTCTCCCATCTCGAAAAGTCCGATAGCATCCGTGGGTCAGAAACGATTTTTCATCGCTCGGAGAATCCTATAGCTCTGGTATCTGTCTCATTCGAGGAAGAGAACAGTATCGACCAAATGCTCCAATGTTTTTGGACCAGCCAGATCACCATCCTTTGTGACATGACCGATGAGAATAACCGCGGTGTTGGTATTCTTTGCAAAGTGCATAAAAGTCTCGGCGATGGAGCGAATCTGCGCCATGCCACCACTCGAGCCACCTTGAGAATTGGAATACATGACACTGATAGAGTCGATAATGACGATGGGGTATTTCTCAGATTGAAGTGTCGCAATGATATCCTCAACGATCTCTCCATGAAAGAAGTGAATATGAGGATTTGAGACACCGAGTCGGTGAGCTCGTCCAGCAATCTGTTCTTCGCCTTCTTCACCAGAGACATAGAGAACAGGAGTATTTTCGGACGCACACCATTGTGCTAATTGAAGTGTGAGTGTCGACTTTCCGATACCCGGTTCACCCGAGAGAAGGGTCAGACTTCCGCGTACCAATCAGCCTCCGAGCACAGAAGCAAGTTCGACACTTTCGACACTCAAACGGGTGTGAGATGTCGAACGAGGATTCAGAGAGACCACCGATCACTTCTTCCCAGCAACTTTTTGTTTGCCAAGAGCTTTTATCTCTTCTTGCTCGAGAAGAGTATTCCACTCTCCGCACTGTGGACACTGACCAGACCACTTGAGCTGAGTATGATGACAATTGGAACAGGAGAACATGGCTCTATTATAGGTATAGGTAGAGGAATAGAAAGAGGAAGGATTATTATTTATATCCGCCCTCTATCTCTA
>CAYQWU010000012.1:3158-14784 GCA_964421335.1 uncultured Candidatus Peribacteria bacterium | reverse complement strand
GGGTACTTTTTGCAGAAAAAGTACCAAACGAATCATGTATCTGGAGACTGAAAATAATCTTATCTCAATAAAAAATACCCTGAAAAATCTCTTGCAAATAGTATTTTATGTCTAAACTATTCAGTAATAAAGTATTATGATTTTTAATAAAAAAGCACGAATAACAGAGGCGCAGGTGATGGAGTTTTTCAAATCCCTCATGGAGGCAAGCCATGCTGTTCATATTTTTGTTGAGAAGGTATTTTTTGCACAGAGTGATATCACGATGCTCCAATTTGGTATTATCAAGCAACTCATCGCCAAGTGAGGAACGGTCGAGACAATGACAGACCTCTGGTGTGATCAGCACACGACTCGCGGCAATCTCTCTGGTATGATAGATCGTATGATAGATGCTGGCCTTGTTTCCAGAAAAGAAGATACCCAAGACCGCCGAAAAAAACACATCAGTCTGACGAAGCTGTGACAGAAAAAACACGACGAAATCGAGGCACTCATGCGCAAGCATATCCCCGATTTTATCGACCAAATCAAGGACATACCTCTGGTAGAGCTGACTTCGTCCCTCCAGATGATTCGTGATGTCCATATTCAGGCTCTCAAATAATTTTTTATTATGAAAACTCGTACTATTATTGCTATCGGTGGTGCACTTCTCGTCTTTATCATCGTGAGAAATATTTTCACGGGGAAAGACGCTCCCATCGCGACAGAATCGACAAGGACAGCAAAAATTGTCGAAACACAGGTGATCGGACTCGGTGATTTCTCTGATCAAGTCTCTGTCGTAGGACGCGTCTCTCCTGTCCGAGAAGCCGTTATCAGTACTCAGGGAACGGGATTCATAGGTTCGGTTTTCGTCGATGTGGGTAATCAGGTTGCCGCTGGCTCGGTCTTGGCGAGTATTGCCGATACCTACGGTCTGACAGGATATTCTCTCGAGGAAGCAGAGATAGGTGTGACGAGTGCCGGACTCACTCGCGATAATACGCTGGTCTCTCTCGAACAATCCCTCGAAAGTGCGAGAATCAGTCTCGAGCGAGCGCAGAAAGAATATGATACTACGAAACTCTCAGACACAGAATGAGCAACTATCTCAAAAGCCGAACTCGACCTCCAGAACTACATCACAACTCAAGAAAAAACACTCTCTGGCTATGAGACGACCTACCAGAATCAGCTCCAGAGTTTTCAATGATTTATCGCCAATGTCATCGACACCACAGATATATTAGTAGGTGTTTCGGAGATAAATAAGAACAGAAATGACGCATTTGAGATGTTTCTCGGTGTCCGTGATTCTGCTCAGAAAACACAAGCAGAATTATCCATACAGAGACTCCTCCCCTACAAGACCTGGACACCTGATCCGACCAAGACACTCACAGAAAGAGTCCAAGAAATGCAACGAGTCTATCTGATAGTCAACGATGTCCTCACGCAAGTAGAAACTATGCTCATCAACACTATCACTGATTCAGCTCGATTTACAACAGCAGATCTCGCTGCCTATCGCGCGACTATCGATGGATATCAGACACAGTACAGTAGTATCTCTGGTGGACTCGTCAGCTACCTCAATGGTGCTCAGTCATTTCTGGCGACTTATGAAAAAGAACGACTCGCCCGTGAACAAGGTGTGACTATAACGGCAGAGAATAATCTCAACGCTCTCGAGCTCGCAAAAAAAGCCTACGAATCAGCAAAAAAAGCACGAGATATCGGTATCGCCCAATCAGAGCTCTCTGTGAGCACTGCCTCTCTCAGATTCTTGAATGCGTCTGGTAATGCGGCAAAACTCTCTGTCAGAGCACCTTTTTCAGGGGTCATCATAGCACGAAATGCCGAAGTAGGGAATCTCGCGAGCCCTGGGGCAAATCTATTTACCATTGGCGATGTATCTCAGATGATTGTCCGTGTCGACATCAGTGTCGAACAACAGAAATACCTCACTGTGGGAGAGGATATCCCTCTCTATTTCGGTGGAAAAAATATCATGGGCAAACTCGCCAATCTCTCTGCTGGACCAGATCCTGAAACCCGTCTCTACAGTGCTGAGATTACTCTCTCTGCAGGACACAAGCTCTCCCTTTGAGATATCGTCGAGGTCGTCCTACCAGGTAAAACTCTCACAACCGCCTCTGATAATGGACAGATAGCGCTCCCCTTTTCAGCGCTTAAAAATCTTGGCCAGGAAACCTATGCCGTGTTAGTCTTCGTACCAGATGAGAGTCAGGATGGAACTGGAATCGTGCGCGAGAGAATTGTAAAAATTGGCGAAACAAATGAACGAAGCGTGACCATCACGGAGGGATTATCGCTCTGAGAAAGGGTTATCGTGATAGGCACTCTCGGTGTCGATGATGGCGATTATGCCCGAGATCCATCATTATCTCCTACTCTGTGAGAACAAGCCTCAGAACAAGAAAAAGTGTAAGTACCTGCCTTTTTACATTTCACCTTTCACCTTTCACTTTCTACTTTTCACCGTTTACTGTTTACTCTAGACTATGTCCTCTGACAATCGATACCTCGAACAACTCACCTACGATCCCGAACTCGACAAGTCCTGGTTCACTTTTTTTACGGACAAATTTCGGATCATATTCTTGCTCATCATCGTCATGGTGGTCGCTGGTATTATTGCCCTCAGAGGACTCCCTCTCGAGAGTACTCCCGAGGTAGATCTCGGTATCATCTCTGTCAGCGTGGCTCTACCAGGTGCGAGTCCAGCAAGTATCGAAGATCTGATTGTCAAAAAGATAGAAAAAGAGGTCAGTAAAGTGAAGGATATAGATACCTTGACTTCGACATCTCAGAATAGTTTTGGGAGTGTGACGCTCCAGTTCAAAAACGGTGTCGACATCAACAAGGCTCTACAAGAAATCAAAGAAAAGGTCGATATAGCAAAACGGGATTTTCCTGAAGGGACGAAGGAACCAACCGTCACAGAGCTCAATTTTAGTGATAGTCCTATATGGATATTTTCACTCTCAGGAGATAAGACCCCTCTTGAATTAAATACAATAGCCAAGGATATACAGGAAGAGCTCGAGAGAATCCCAAATGTCTCCTCCGTGAATATATCAGGTGGCGATACTGTCGAGTATCGTGTCGACTATGACCCCGGGAAACTCGAATTATACGGTGTTTCTGCAGAAAAAGCAAACCAGGCAATCCAGGGATCGAATTTCACACTCCCTGTCTGAGATTACACTGTCGAGGGATACAAACATACGATGAATATAGACAACCGATTTTATAGTCTGCAGAGCCTGCAGGATATCCCTGTCGAAAATGTCTGATACCCCGGGATCATATTCCTCCGAGACATAGCTACCGTCTCTGAATCCCCCATCAAACGAGAAACAGAATCCAGACTCTCGCTCGAGTGATGAGCGTCAGTCCCAGCCGTCACACTCTCTGTCGTGAAGAAATCATGAGGGTCTATCATCGACCTCGTCGATAGTGGACAAGAAACTCTCAAATCCATGCAAGAATCAGGTGCTATACCCGCTGGTGTTGTCGTCCAGACAACGACAGATTTTTCTGAACAGATACGATCAGACATCTCTGGATTGACTCGTGATTTTATCATCACTATCTTTCTGGTCTGTGGGACACTCATGCTCTTCACAGGATTGAAACAGGCCATCGTCCCTACCCTCACTATCCCGCTCGTTTTTCTCCTCACTTTCGTCGTGTTGAGACTCGCAGGACAGACACTGAATTTCCTCTCGATGTTTTCCCTCGTGCTCTCGCTGGGACTCCTCGTCGATGATGCCATCCTCATTGTCACAGGTTTTGACCAGTATTACAAATCAAACAAATTCACACCGAGGCAAGCCATGCTCCTGGCTCTCCGTGACCTGAAGTGGCCAGATATCTCCACGACTATGACGACTGCATGGATATTTGCAGCAATGCTCTTCATGACGGGTATCATCGGTAAATTCATCTTCTCAATTCCTTTTGTCATCCTCACGACGCTCCTCATATCGCTGGTTCTGTCACTCACTATTGTCCCTTCATTGATTCTCTTTTTCCAGGGAAAGAATGCAGAAAAACACAAAAAGAATGAAAAAATTACTTTCTGGAATAGGAGCTTCGTATCATTTGCTCCCTACATAAAAAAATATGAGGACATCCTCGAATACATCCTCGATACCCGTGCTCGCCTGTGGAAAATTCTCCTCCTCATCATCGGTATATTCATAGCCTCTATCATGCTCCCCGTGACGGGACTCCTCAAGAGTGAATTCTTCCCCGCGGATAATCAGGATATCGTCTATGTAAACATGACCGCTGAGCCGTGACAGAAACTCGCAACGACCAATGACCAAATCGTCGTCGTAGAAGACCTGCTCCGAGAAGAACCTCCTGAGATTGTCGCCAGTTTCACCACAACTGTCGGACAAAAAGCTGCGACAGATGGTCTCTCTGGTGGATGAGGTGGCGCGACCAATATGGCGAGCATCACTATCAATCTGAAGAAAAAAGCCGATGGACGAGAGGAGACATCAGTTGATTTCTCTGAACGGCTCAGAGATAAGCTCAAGTCCATTGAATTCCCTGGTGTCGTATTCGAAGTCGTCGAACTCCAGGGTGGACCGCCTGCTGGTGCTGACCTCGAGGTGAGAATCACGGGTGAAGACTCTGGAAAGCTCAATAAGATACTCCGAGATGTAAAGAATATAGCAGCCACTATACCCGGGGCCATCAATGTGACGACTTCTGTCCAGCCTACTCCTCTCGAATTCTCATACAAGTTCGACACACAGAAGCTGGCTCTCCATGGACTCTCTCTGGCACAAGTCGCCTCATTTATGAAGCTGGCTGTCGATGGACTCGAGGTGACAAAGATATTTAAGGGAACAGACGAAATCACTGTCAGGGCACAATATCTCCCTGAGACAGTCGACACCCTGTCGAAGATCAAAGGTCTCAAAATCATGAATAACCGCTGAGAATACATATTCCTCGGAGACATCATGGACAATAATCTCGCTTCTTCTGTCGAATCAATCACCCGAATCGATCAGAAGCGGTCTGTCACACTCAAGGTCGGAGCCGACCAGACGACCAATGCTGCAGGACTCCTAGCAGAATTCAATGCCCGAACAGCAGAGTACCAGAAAAATCTCGCAGAAAGTAGTCCTGGATATGAATTTATCATCGGCGGTGTCAATGATGAAAATGCGAAGTCTATTACCTCGCTCCTCGTCGCTATGGCCTTTGGTATGATATTCGTCGTCGGTACTATCGTCCTCCAATTCAATTCATACAAACAATCTCTCTTCGTCCTCGCTCCTATACCACTCTCACTCATTGGCGTCTTCTTTGGGCTGACACTCACAGGTTCTGTTCTCTCGTTTCCATCACTCATTGGTCTCGTCGCACTCTTTGGTATGGTTATCAATAATTCCATAGTACTCATCGATAAAATCAATGTGAATCGTGCAACAGGGATGAATATACATGAATCTATAGTCGACGCTGGGAAATCGAGATTTGAGCCTATTTTCCTCACATCGTTTACGACCATCATGGGGAATGTCCCTCTCGCGCTCGTCCCCGGAACATGGCAACCACTCGCTATCACACTCGTCGCTGGTCTGACGACTTCGGGTATACTCAGTCTCATCGTCATCCCTATCCTCTACCGACTTTTTGTCAAAGAAGAAAAGAAATAGAGCCGAAATGGTTTTGAATTTCTGCATTTGGTCTATAATACTCACATGGCGACTCTCTTTACCAGAATCATCCAGGGCGATATCCCCTCATACAAGGTCTATGAGGATGATCTCATCTACGCATTTCTCTCTATAGAACCATTTCATCTGGGGCACACGCTGGTAGTGCCAAAAGCAGAAATCTGAGACATCCTCGACATGCCATCTGATCTCTACACTCACCTCATGGATATCTCTCGATCAGTCATAGCCCCCGCTATCAAGATGGCGACCGTCGCCACTCGTATAGGATTTATGGTCGAGGGGTTCGGTATTACCGATCATGCACATCTCCATCTCATACCGCTGTACGAGTCAGGCGATATGAATCCCGCAAAAGCCCACAAAGAAACTGACGAAAATATGGCAATGATAGCTGGAAAAATACAATCCGCATTCATAAAACAATAATCTATGAGAAAATTCCTCCTCATCTGTCTCTCACTCATGCTCATAGTCATAACTGTGCACCTCTCGATGCCAAATTATGGAGGAATACGAGGCATAGCTCATAGAATCCAGTGACGCGTTATCAGTGCTTATGCGAGGTTCGCACGAGATCCTGGTGCTTGTGCACTCATACGCGGATATTGGTGACGATCTATACATGAGAAACTCCGCGATCGTTGTGTCTCTGAATATATACAAAACACTGTCCAGAAAAAATCAGACTGCCATGTAGACAGACTCATGGCTGATATGAGTCAGCTGTCTCACTTCTGGCTGCAAGATGAATACCGCCATGCCTGTCTCCTGCGTCACTATCAAGCGATGCTGGGAAATTCTATCACTCAGCAATATCTCCCTCCTGTCTGCCTCCAGGTTCGTGATAATCTCGTTGTCATGGAACACTATCTCCAGAATATCCGTGTTTCTCGAGTAAATGAATCATTCTATACCCTGACTCCTCCTCTCTCAGAAGATGATATATCGCTCATTGAGCAGTGTGAGTGATTCCTCGATACACCACAGATCTATTCATTTCTCCGCGATGATGCGTATACCGAGCGAGAAGCACAGTATGTCGAATCACAGAAACAGCGAGAGTTCAAGTTTCAATAATTAGCTCATCCCTAGCCCGCCCCCTACTCTGTCAAATCGGACACCACTGGCCGAAAGCTGAGTCATTCTGTCATGTTGACTCGTGGCTATATCCAGTTTAGTTACTCATGCTTTTTCAAATGCTCCTCCAGTATCAACCAAACCGAAAGGAATACCAGGATAATCAGGGCTCGTAAGTTTTGTTCCGTATGGATAGATCCCCGAGTCCATAGCCACCGCGACATAATCTTCTGGTCAGAGTTGTCCCGCCTTCATCTTTGCTTCAACAGCATCAATAGTATGCATAGGATATATGAGATTTCATTTCATATCCTTATCTCACCCCTCCATCTCTGCTACTGCCTCTCATTTCTCTGCTGTGGCCTGTTCTTTTGATACTGGCCAGTATCCTGTTGTCTCTGTGGTAAAAGAATTCGGCCCCTCTCCAGGCGATTTTGGTTCTGGTGGAAATTCACCTCAGATGCGAATATCGAGCTCATCGCCGAGATTTGATTTTTCTGAAGCACTCCCGTTTCCCACTTGATGAGATGGCCTCCATTCAGGAGAAGCGGAACTATTTCTGGTACTGTTGTTGTGTTCTGGTGTTTCTGGCATGCCAGGATTCTCGTGAGTGCGTACCATAGGAGAAAAGGGTTAAGCCATCATTTGTTGCCCTCACATACTAGCACCCGCACCACCTTCTACATGCCTATATTCTGCACCTCCCGGAATTGGTTTTTCTGCAACTTTATTTCCTGTATTTCCTGAGATATACATACCTGGCCCACTAGCTATACCAATATGTTTTCCCGAAGGGCCTTCACCGGGTACGACGACGATATCGCCTGGGCTCGGCTGGGCTACTGGCTGTCCGATATTGAGTCCATCAGCTGCAGACGCAGTTGGTGCACCTATTTGTGCATCTGTAAGCCCTCTATCCTTTCGCAGAACATGCTGGACAAATGACATACACCAAGGTGTCTCAGGACCAGCAGTGAGTCCAGCAGACTTATGAAATTCCGCTATTAATTTTGGATCAGATCACTCTGTAATCCCTATATATTTACTCAAATCACCTCAACCTCATATTGCATTCGTCAACGGCCTCGGCATGAGATTATTTACAGCAGCGAGAAGGCTTCTTGCATCCGTAATAGTGTTGCTTTGTTGCCTATCTGCTGACTCTCTGTGATACATTTTCTGTACCTCCTGTGTATTATATGGTTTATTAACCACCTCTTGGCGGTTATTTGATGATTCAGGTCATCTGGAGATTTCTGGACTTGGCATACTCATATCCTACACCTCTTTTCATCACAAATCAAATAAAAACTCCCCTTTCTGATTCAATTTTTCACCCCCTACCCCCTCCCCATTCGACAAGCTCATGGCAAGGGGGAGTCAGGAATAACTCCCCCTTACGAAGTGAGGGGGCAGAAAAATGATAATTATATTGGGGTGATATCTGAGAGAGCTTTATATTGCTGGAAGAAAGATGTTATCGTACCCGATAAATCCCTCCTGTGCTCGTCACTATGCCCTCTATCTCCATCATCGCAAGGGCAGTCATGATGGTCTGTGAGTCGAATTGAAGTGTCCCAGCAAGTGTGTCTATGTCGACACTATCCCGGCAGAGTATCTCATAGAGAGATTCCTGTACAGGATCAGCGAAATCAGGTCTCATAGTAGACAGAAGTGAGAGCTGTCTGTCGACAACCTGATACTCAGAGAGGATGTCCTCAGCCGAGGTGATGAGCTTCCCGAGGCCATCGCGGATGAGACTATTGCTCCCGAGTGCACCAGTTCTCGTGATGTCTGCTGGTATTACGAAAGCATCTCTGTTCGCTTCAAGAGCGAGGCGAGCGGTGATGAGCGTGCCTGAATCTTCGCCAGCTTCGGCGATCAGTGTCCCGCGAGACATGCCCGCGACGACGGCATTGCGAATCGGGAAATTGTAGGGCTCTGCGATCATCCCCAGCGGAAACTGCGAGATGAGTCATCCTCCAGAGGCGACTATCTGGTTGAATAATCCAGTATTCGATGGTGGATAGGAGAGATCTATACCTGAGCCAAAGACTGCAGCCGTGTATCCATTATTTTTGAGCGTTATTTCATGAGCGACACTGTCTATCCCATACGCCCCTCCGCTGATGACGCCATATCCGGCTCGCAAAAGGTCTGGGATGATCTTCTCCAGGCATCAGACGGCATACTGAGAGTGTTTGCGGGAACCGACGATGGAGATGAGGGCATCGTTCGGTGGAAGCATTCAGCGGACATAGAGAATAGTGGGACAGTCTGGGAGCTCTCGGAGGAGCGACGGGAAGTCTTCATCATCACGGTGGACAACCCTGGCTCACACGCTTGCGAGAGTTCGTTCGACATGTTCGACAATTTTATCCGTTTTTTTGTCTACTATGGAGACAGCTCTCTCAAACTGGAAGCCTGTTGCGACCAGTTTTGAAGTGTCGAGTCTCTGGTAGTATTCCTCCACATTTTCAGGAGCAATATCTCGGAGATTCCTCTGAGTCAGCCCGAGCGTATGGAGTATGGCGAAGTGGAGATTATTTGTAGACATCTCAGCGTGGTCAGATTTTGAGAACGAGTATAATCATCTGGTTATTGTTTTTCTGATATATAATCCTCAATCACCCAATACGAAGCCTATAAATATCATCACCAAATCCCTTTAGACGACTTATATCGAGTCATTCCTCAAATCACATCGATATCCTCAGAAGCTGAAATATTATTTTTTCAAATATCTTTGGTTCAAGACGACTGAGATATTTTGTTGCCTCTTTATGATACCGAATAGAATACTTAGAGTTCATAGACCTTTTTGGCATATCGGAGGTACATGAGCTCTTCATGACTTATAGTTTCCTCTATAGAGAGAATATATTTCAATTCCTTCTCTTCTATGTCTGAAAGAGTCTCAACGGGATATGTTTTTTTGGTATTGGTCATACCCCTATTATATTCTGAAAAATGTGAAAGCAAGAACAAGACCCCTGTTTACCGTTTACCATTTACTGTTTACGAAGTTCCCTACTTACATACCTGCGGTCGACATCCTCCCGTCGTATCTGCCCAATCAGCGAGCTGAGAAGCGATGATAAATGCTTCTTTTTTCGTGATTGTTGCCGATGGTTTGAATCTCGAAAGTGTCTTGTTGGTGACGCCAGCTTTGTAGGCTGTCTGATGCACTGCCTGAGTCCAATTCTGACCCTCTACAGGCACCGGGTTGAGACAAACCCCCTTCATGAGGAGTGTATATGCCTCGAGGCGTGTGACGAGCCTCTGTGGCTCAAATAATCGTGTGCTTGTGATAAGTCCACGATCGAGAGCTATCTGTATCATGGGCTGCATCGGTTCTGTGATATCTTCGAAGCTACCCGAATAGTCAGCCACGTCGGCCTCTGGGACACGGAGCATATTCACGGCTATACCGAGGACATCTGCACGGGTGATGCGTTTGTAGCTTCTCTTGGTCTGAGCTTCTGAGATGATTCCTTCACAGAGGAGGGCGTCCTGATGTTCCCCTATATTCCCAGCAGGTCTCGTAGTCGGGCAGATACGGTAGTATCCCCTATTCTGACAAACAGGTGCTGCCACAGCTCCTCCAGATTTTATGACAATATTTCTGAGGTCTCCGAGATTTTTACCCGCAGCTGGCAGTGTGTAGCTGGTACCAGTTATGCCGTAGAGTCCCAGGATGTTTGCGCTCTTGATAGCCTTCACAGAGAGATCAGCGACAGTCTGGTCAGCACCTATCGTGTAGACACCGCGGAGGAAAAACCCGTCAATCGTGGAGAGTGTCTGCTCGACGCCATTATTGAGTGTGAGGGTCATCGTCGACCCGGGTGCGAGCTTCTGGTTAAAGCTGGCAACGAGCTCGAGCTTGTCACCTTGTCGATATTCGCCACTTGCGGCACTCGAAGTGAAGAGACCGAGCAGAGGGGCTGTCGTAGAGAAATAGGAGAGTGATTTCTCACCAGAATTATTCACATAGAGCATGGTTCCGAGGACTGTCGCTGAGGTCGGCTCTTTGCCAGTTGGAAGTGTCCGTATGACCTCATCCTTGGCAGTATCGATGACTGAGACTGTATCATCTCATTTATTCATGACAAAGATAATTGTGTCTTTGACTGTAAATGATGTTGGTGTTTTCCCGACAGGAATAGTAGTCAGGACTGTTTTTTTGTCGACATCGATGACCGTCACGCTATTTCAGAGTGTGTTATTGATGTAGATTTTTTTACCGATGAGGACTCCAGTGGTGGGTCCTGTGCCCACTGCAATAGTAGAAATGGTCTCATAGGTATCAGTATTGATAACCGTCACATCATTGCTCTCCTTATTTATCACAAAGAGGGATTTACTGTACAGGACTGATGACTGTGGGGATTTACCTACGGCAAAATTTTTGAGAATCTTGTTGCCTGATGTCGTGAAAACAGAGACAGAATTGGTCAGTGGATGGTGGATAAATATACGATTACCGAGGACAGTCATGTGCTCTGATGGTGTTCCTCCGATGCTCAGAAGTACATCGTCTAGGCGCGAATCCCCCACACTATCTATGATAGTTATTTTGTCGTCAAAACTCGCTACATAGATACGGCTTCCTATCGCGACCATACCTATTGGTCCCGAGCCAACCACTGAGAGCGTCTTGAAGGCGCCAGTGGTGTAGTAGACAGCGACTGTTCTGTCCTCAGAATTGAGGATATAGAACTTACCATTGTAGACAAGTCCCCTCGTAGGCCCATTGTCGAGTATAGAAGTCCAGGAAGTTTTGTTGTTAGCTGTATTGACTCGATACAGACGGTTCTCTGTCTCACTGATGA
>CAYQWU010000012.1:0-3148 GCA_964421335.1 uncultured Candidatus Peribacteria bacterium | reverse complement strand
CACTGATGATATGGAGTGTAGATCCGACCATAAAAGAGCTGTACGGTGCTCATTCGAGGGGAATGACATTGTCGGCAGCAAAAAGTGGTGTCGAGAAGAAGAGGGCAGCAAAAAAGAGGGCAAAAAATCTCATGCTGCAGAAGAATTATTTGAGAGAGTCTATCTCTGTTTGGTACATATCTTTCCGGCTCGGGAGGACATCTTGAGCGAGTTTCCAGTACTTGGTAGCGTCTTCTTTTCGTCCCTGACGAGCGAGAATACCCGCATACATAGTGATGATATCTATATGTTTACCGCTCTTCTCGATAGCCTCCTCGTAGTATTTATCGAGTTGTGAGAGGTCAGTCTTGTGAATCTCGGCGAGCATATCGAGCTTGGTTCTCCAGAGCTCAGCTGTCTCAGGAGCGAATCGGATAGCGGCATCGATGTATGGGAGAGCACCTTCTCGTGCACCCATCGTGAAGAGGAGCTGAGCATATGCCTGGAGGCGTGGAGCATCAGTCTGGAGATCCAGAGCAGTCTCCATAGTTTTCTTCGCGTCAGCGTATTTGCCGATCATCTGTTGATATTCTGCTATCACTGAGAGGGTATTGAGCTTGCGAGTGAGATCTTCTGGTTTTGTGAGAGCACCGAGAGATGCCTGGAATTGACCGAGTTCTACCTCTATTTTCTTGCGTTGAGCCTCATCGCGGAGAGCACTGCCATCGCGGAGAGTCGCAGATTCATATGGACGGAATACATACCCACTAGGAGTATAGCTACGCCAAGCGTAGTAGCCGAGGCCGAGAGCAGCCAAGAGGAGGATGATTTTAAAAGTTTTCATGAGAATAGTATAAGGAAAACATCACAGAATCAAGTGAAAGAACGCTTGGAACTTCTTTTATCTATTCCTCGTCAATGTCGACATAGTCGACCAATTCGACATCCAGAGGAGTGACTAGCGGAAGGTGTGGAAGAGTGATCCCTTCGATAATCTGATGATACGATGTCCATGGCCAATCACATATATCTGTGACGAGTTCATGTTTTATGGCGTTGTAGCAGACATAGGTCATGCAACGGGCGAGGTAGCTCTCATCTTCAATTGGTCGAGCATTATAGCGTCATTCGAAGAGCTGTCATCTGGGTATCTCGTCCCTATATTTAGTCTTGAGATACATAGCATACGATTGTTGTATTTTTCGCATAAATCATTCTCGATCAGCCTCCACACCAGCAGTGACAATAAGATGAAAATGATTGGGGAGTATGCAAAATGCATGAATCGAGATACTTGGGTATTGAGTTGAGTAGTATTCTACACCTTCGAGAAACCGCACATAGTCTCTCTGGCTAAAAAATATCTGCTGTTTCTGGAAACCACGATTGTAGATGTGATACGGGAGGCCTGAAATGAACGGGAATTTCTGAGATGGCATAAAGTCAGTATATCAGAGTCCGGACTTTGGGCAACGGCAAGTCCAGACTCGGTCGGGAACGGGATGAGTCCGGACTGCATGGCTACACAGTCCGGACTCGAACAAAAAAACACCCCCGCCGAAGCGAGGGTGTTTTCGTTTTCTGAGTCTCTCCGAAGAGAAGCTCTCAGTAGACTCTGTGAACTATCGATTAGATAGAACGAGAGAGAACTGGGCCGTAGATATCACCTCGGAAGATGACATTTCCGACTGCGTATGTACCTGTTCCACCGATACCGAATGTGAGGTCGGCAGCAGTGTCATCAAGCCATACTTGGATGACATCGCCATTGTCTTCAAGGTCTGAAGTATCAGCGTAGATGTAGAAGTATTTGGTTTGACCAGCAGGAATAGTCGTACCAACAGCAGCACCAACAGAGCTCATATTGAAGTCAAGTTGACCTGAACCCGCTGTAGCACTACTGAAAGTAGCAGTATCGAGGGTTGTACCATCTTGATCTTTGAGAGTGACTGTTTCAGTTGCTGTGTCAGTATCGTCACCCACAACTTGGAGTTGTACATCGAAACGATTTGTGTCTCCAGATTGGAATGTAACATCCTTGTTACCAGAGTTAGTAAGACCAATCTTCGCGAGAAGTTGATTCGAACCAAGAGTAACAGCAGAACCAATACCAGCGTCAGCAACAAATGCAACAACTGGGTAAGCTTCGTAAGCAGTCATAGTGTTTCCATCGTAGTTTGTTCCTGTTTGATCAACAGCAGTACCAGAAGCAAGACCAGTAGTGTCTACATCACCAGCAGCATTGATAGTTGCGATGAGTGTGTCAGCATTAGTAAAGCCAGTACCATCGATGTCTCGGAGGATAGCTTTGACAGTGACGAGTTTGTAGTCATTTGCAGGGATGACAAGAGTTCCATCTGTGAGGAAGAGCTCAGCGTTTCCACTACCGTCTGGGGTAGCAGTACCGAGGAGAGTAGCCCCATTGTAGAATTTGTATGATGCAACGACATCGTCTCCATTTGAACCTTCATCAGTGATCTTGATGCTATCAACATCGAGACTTTCTGTATTTGAAGCAGCGAAACGGAAGACAGTGAGAGAATGCTCATTTGCATTGTCGAGCATGAGTCCAGCAACAGGAGTAGAAGAATCTACAGAAGTTGTGAGAACACCAGCAAGAGCAACAGTCATTGCCTGACCAGTTCCAGTAGGAGTAGCAGAAGCGTCTGCGCCTGTATCCTTACCAGAAGCAGTGACTGCATCAGCAGCCTCATCGAGACTGACAGAGAATGTATCAGCTGATTCTGCACTAGAAGAGAGGTCAGCAACAACAGCGATGTTTACTGAACCATTTTTTGGAACAGTAATAGTCGGTGTGAGATTGAATGAGAGAGTAGAATCTCCATCACCAGTACCTGTGAATTGTTTTGTATCAGAAACTTTTGTTTCGTATACATCACCTCGTGCAGACATACCAGAGGTCATATCCGCCCAGATCTCAACATTGTCGACATCTTCACCACCTGAGTCAGTACCTTCATCTACAGTAACAGTATTTTCTACTGTAATAGCAGAGACGAGGATATCTTCACCAGAGTTAGCTGCAGAGAGAGTCGCAGTCGCGAAGATATGATCTTGTTGACCAACAACAACACTACGAGCAGCAGGAGAAGTGTTTGTGACTGCAGTGAGAGTAGCAGCCTGGACTGTGAGAGTGTTACCAGAGACA
>CAYQWU010000011.1:0-14885 GCA_964421335.1 uncultured Candidatus Peribacteria bacterium | reverse complement strand
ATATTTAAAAAAATTAAATCAACCATTAGGGGGATAGAAAAAATTTTATTGTGTATTCCTAGAAAAATAAGATTTAAACAGTTGCTTAATAGTGATTTTACTATTATATCAAATAATTGTTGGTGATGATTTGTATATGAATATCTAGGTTTACCATATAAATCTCCTTTTGTTTGATTATTTTTATTCCCAGAATGCTATCTAGAGTTATTGGAAAATTTTCAATATTTTATATCAAAAGAACTAATTTTTATCAAAGTAACAGAATCAAAATATTATGATCAAATAAAATTATGGGATAAATTAGGATATCCAATAGGCCTTCTGGACGGCAGGATAGAAATACATTTTCTACATTACTCAGATGAAAAAGAGTCGAAGGAAAAATGGGATCGAAGGAAAAAAAGGATAAATTATGATAATATAATAGCTAAGTTTTCTGAATGAATGACAAGCTACCCTCATTTAATTCAAAGATTTGATAGTTTAATTTTTAAAAACAAGATTTGTTTTTCATATAATACAAAATATACTTATAAAAGTGTTTTATTTATTTCTAAAAGAAATCGAATTCAGTGGAAAGACGAATGGATAGAAACGAAAAATTTAGGCATAGTTAGGTTATTAAATCAGTTAAATTTAAATAGATGAACAAAGTAAATTTTTTTTGTATTAATCTCCCAACTAGGCATGATAGATGGCTTAATTGCAGTGCACAATTTAAGAGACAAAGATTGGAGGTAAACAGATGGAATGCTACCCCCTTGCCTAAAAATAGACGATTTGGCGCATGATTATCACATAGAGAAATAATTAAATATGCAAAAGATAAAGATTGGGAATATGTATGAGTCTTTGAAGATGATGTGGTCTTTATGGTAGATAATTTTCTTTCTTTTGTTGAGGAATCACTCGATGCATTGAAAGAAAAAGAATGGTATATATTGTACTTTTGATGACTTATTTGTAGAAATGCAGAGCTAATAAATGATCCTTGAATCAAGTGATTATTTCGTGTTAGGGGACTTATGTGTACTCATGCGGTAATATATAGTAAAAAATTTTATGACATATATTTGCGACTTCATCCTGATCGATATTCTGATAGCATCCCTGAGCTATACATAAATAATAAATACAAAGCTTTAGATGAATGGATGGCACTAGAATTTCAAAATAAATTTCCGTGTTATATAACAAAAAAATTTTTAGCTGGTCAATGAGACAGCTTCTCAAATATAGAAGGTAAAATTACAAGGTGAAATTCTCGTTCCATATTCCGATTTAATATTTATAAATATTGACTTCGCTGGTTAGCTCAAATAGGGTGAAAAATAAAAGATTTATTTAAATGATAATCATTTTTCTACACAACGAAAAAGCCGATTTAAAAAATGTCGCCAAAAATGAGGATAAAATTTGGCATATCTAAAAATTATATAGAATCGTGTTATTCATGTTAAAAAAATTTTTATAGAATGATCCCCGTTAGTGTTATTGTGATAATGGGCTGAAGGTAAAATGAGAAATCCAAATTTTGTTTTCAGTCAGATGCGTAATAAATATTCATAGTCCTCGCATCTATGTTTCCAAAACTTCCCGATTGCGTCAATAGTTTCACGACGGAGTAGCCATGTATCGATATGAATAAAAAAATATGAGAGAGCAATTTCTCTAAAATCCTTATCAGTATGGATATTTTTCATCTCAGTTTTTATGGGATGTGGTATATCTAGTTCACATTCTGTACCTACAAATCAATAATCTAAATTCTTATCAAGAAAATCTGTTTGGAGTTTTATCTTATTTGTTTCTATCCATTCATCATCACTATCCAGAAATGCAACATAGTCACCAAGTGATTTCTCAATTCAGATGTTACGGCTTGTAGAAATTCATAAATTTACAGTATTTTTTATGATTTTATATTGTAAATTTCCAAAGTCGTAATCTTTTAGAAAATTCTGTGTCGCATCTGTAGAAGCATCGTCAATAATTACAACCTCTATATTATTATAATTTTGTCTTTTTACAGAGGAAATAGCACGGTCTAGAGTATGAACACGATTGAAAGAAGGGATAATTACAGATACAAGCTTACTTCTCATTTGTCTTTTTTAAAAAATCTAAATAGGTGTACTCTAATCCCTCTTTAAGTTCAACACTATGATTCCACCCAAGCCTATGAATCTTTGAAACATCCATCAATTTTCTCGGAGTCCCGTCAGGCTTGCTCAAATCTGTGACAATTTTTCATTCAAATCAAATAATTTTCGCAATTAACTTTGTTAAATCCAGTATAGATATTTCGACTCCTGATCCAACATTTATGAATTCTTTTTCATTATAATTTTCCATAAGAAAATAACATGCTTCAGCAAGATCATCTACATGAAGAAACTCTCGTAATGGAGAACCAGTCCCCCATATGACGACTTCTGAATCATTATTTTGTTTGGCTGTATGAATTTTACGAATAATGGCGGGTAATACATGGCTGGTATTTAAATCATAATTATCATTGGGACCATAAAGGTTGGTAGGCATGGCAGATATAAAATTACATCCGTACTGATCCCTGTATGACTCACACATCTTAATACCAGCAATTTTTGCTATAGCATAGGGCTCATTTGTTGGCTCTAGGGGTCATGAGAGCAGATATTCTTCTCTGAGTGGTTGAGGCGCCATTCTGGGGTAAATACAGGAAGAACCCAGGAAAAGTAGCTTCTTCACTCAAAATTTGTAAGAAGCATGAATAACATTCATATTTATAGCGAGATTATCGTACAAAAATTCTGCTCTCAATGTATTATTAGTTAAAATTCATCCTACTTTTGCAGCAGCCAGAAAAACATACTCAGGTTTTTCAGTAATAAAGAAATTTTCAACCGCTTTTTGGTTTCGTAAATCTAAATCGGAAGAGGTTCGAAAACAAAAATTTGTAAATCACTCTTTTCGCAACTTTCTCTCTATAGCACTACCTACCATGCCTCTGTGCCCAGCAATGAAAATTTTTGAGTCTTGTTCCATGGTTTTAACTTTATTAAATTGAAAAATAAACTATATCCATTATAGGATATACTATGTCTAGTCAATGTCACGGACAATCTCAATGCATAACTTAGTCTTTTCTTTTTCCTTCTAAAATTTATTTGCCAAAAATCATTCAAAAAAAGATGTAACCCCTCTTGAGAAAAAATGCAGCATCTATTAAACCACCACCGTTTCAAAGACATTGATATTTAGATATAATTTTCATATACAACTATATTTATGGCCTCTTTTTGCCAAAAAAAATTTTTCTATGATTTGTCGCCAGAGGATTTGTTGAAAAAATTTGCGGAGCTAAAATATTTCTTTCTATCTTTTTTTTGTCAAAGAAAGTACTGTCAATCACGGAAACAATAAATCAATTTTTTTCTAATTTATCCTGAAAGTCTTGGCCATAAATTCTCATATGATCCTGCTGCCCAAATTTTTCTTTCCTCTCCTCGGGTGTTTTTATTTTATCATCTTCATAAGTTGTTAGTAAATCATCTTTTTGTGGAACTGTAAAAATACAGCATCCCCCATAATCTAAAATTCTGTAAACTTCTTTAATAGCCAGACTATCATTTTCTACATGTTCCAAAACATCACATGCTATCACACAATCGAAAGAATTATCACTAATTGATGGCATGTCGGATATATCAATATCAAAGTCAATTTCACTATAAAAATATCATGGTGATAAGAAGTCAGCTGTTTTATATAATGAGGATCCATTTTTTAAAAATTTTTTTAGACCATCCTCTGGCGCAAAGTGTAATATTCTTTTTTCTTTGACAATACTATCAAAACTAACATCTTGCAAAGTGTTTAATGCTGCGAGTAGTAGTCTCTGCCTGACTTGCGATCAACAATAAGGGCACTGAGAGTTTTTATGCCAACCATCACTTGTAAAATTATTCGATTTGAAGCCACAAATATTGCATTCAAATTTACTTTTTACAAAAAAGAAATAGATTTTTACAGGTAGTAAAATTACCTTTTTTATTTTTTTCTTAAGTCGTCGCAGAATTTTATACATAGATTATAGATTTTATAATTAGCCGGATTTCTATTTTCAAAATACACTCAACAGTCCCAAAGTATTATTTAATAATATATGTCATTAAATTATACTATTCTTTATAATTTAAATATGGCAAATTATTGTCAACTAAAAATTGATCTTGCCGGGCTAGTTTTAAATCACTATTCATCATTTCTTGAATAAGAAGATTCAAATCATATTTTGGAGTCCAATTTAATTTGCTCTGAGCAAGAGTAGAATCACCTATTAATTCATCCACTTCAGTCGGCCGATAATATTTGGGGTCAACCAGAACTACTTCGGTTCAGACCTTTAATCAATCTATATTCAATGACAGTTCTTCAAGCCTTGCCATGTCAATAGAATCAATGATCCCTTTTTCTTCAGTACCTGAGCCTCTAAAAAACACTCCTACGCCCAGGTATTGAAAAGCAAGTTTCACAAAATCACGAACAGTAGTTGTCTTGCCGGTAGCAATAACAAAATCCTCAGCCACATCTTGTTGTAGCATCAAATACATAGCTTCAACATAGTCTTTTGCGTGTCACCAGTCACGGCAGGCATCTAAATTACCCAAATATAACTTGCCTTGTAGTCATTGAGAAATTTTTGTGATTGCGCGTGTAATTTTTCTGGTGACGAATGTGCCTCATCGAACAGATGATTCATGGTTAAATAGTATACCGTTGCAGGCAAACATATTATATGCTTCACGATAGTTTACGGTAATCCAGTAAGCATAAAGCTTTGCAACTGCATAAGGCGAACGAGGATAAAAAGGTGTTTTTTCATTTTGAGGAACCGTTTGCACTAGGCCGTAGAGTTCTGAACTAGATGCTTGATAAAATTTTGTTTTTTGAGCAAGTCATAAATTCCTTATTGCTTCAAGTATCCTCAAAGTCCCAATGGCATCTACATCTGTAGTATATTCAGGAATCTCAAATGATACTTTGACATGAGACTGGGCTCATAAATTATATATCTCATCAGGCTGTATTTCAGCTATGAGACGAGTCAATCCTGATCCATCGGTCAAGTCTCAGTAATGAAGGAATAAACGACGCGAGGAGATGTGAGGTTCTTGATAAAGATGGTCAATTCTGCCCGTATTAAATAAAGAACTTCTCCTTTTTATGCCATGCACTTCATATCATTTTTTCAATAAAAAATCGGCAAGATAAGAGCCATCTTGGCCTGTTATTCATGTTATAAGTGCTTTTTTCATAGAAATTTAATAAGATAGTTTGATTATTTAAATTCCTTATATATGTATTCTTACATACATAACTCTGCCATTGTATCTAAATTCAGATTCTTTCAAATGGTAGAATAAATATCTCCTCTGTATTTAATTGAATTTAGGCAGTCGTCGCTTTGCAAAATACCAGAAGCTCTTAATAATATTCATCTGTATAATATTCATCTGTTTTTTTGCTTCGTCCAAACTCATTCTTTTCATGGAATACTATGTAGTGTTTCCTGTAACACATATCTACTCATCAGTCATAATTTACCTCAGGGCCTGGTTCTGCCTTTATGTTTACTTATAGCTGGACGGTGCTCTTAAACTTCTGTGTCTAGTATGATTTCTGTATGCATTTCCTGATTTCTCTCCAATAAACCAAAGACTATTGTTTTTACCTCCAGCGTCAATTGCGTCATAGATAATATTTTAAAGGACTATAAAAATAAAATCTATAAATGAGCCAAAATGTTCATGATATCTTCCTTGAAAACATCATTATTACTTGAAAACACTGGGGCTGTTTTTTTAAAATATAGAAATTTTTCACAATCATATTGTGATAGTTCTCAAGTTTTTTATTAATATCACTATAATCCGAAAATTGTTCGCAAACAACATTGTTAACCATATAAACCTTTAGTTTTGGGTGTAAATATTTTTCAATATAAACATCTATTGCGCCAAATACATTTATAAATTTTTCACAATCAGTCTCAATCATATTTAGCTTATCAATTAAAAATGTATAAGCAGAACAATTGTATGCAATTGCATGCAGTCACCTTCCTCAGCCCATTCTCATAAGCTTATTGCTACTAATTAAATAAGGCAGGTCTATTTTACTTGCAAATTGACATCCAAGGTAGAACATATCCCATTTAATTTTACTGAGATTTTGTAGGTCTTGAGATAAGAGCGTGACACTCTCTTCTATTACCTTCATATCATCTTCAAAGATTATAATTGATTTCAGTTTTTTATCTCGTGCAAATTTTAATATTTCTAAATGAGACTTAGCGCACCCGACTCTTCAGTTTTCAGGCGTGCAAAAAGCATCAAATCTAATTATTTCGCCTAATATTCACATTTTTTTAAATTCTTTTTTTACTCTGTGCCAACGATCTTTTCGTCTTTTTAAATTTATACAAAATATGGCATCAAAAATTTTCTGTTTTTTTGCCTGCGATTTTAGACTGACAGGGGAGAGGGAAATCATTTATATAAATTAAGGAACTAGTATACAATTAAGTATAAAGCATAAGTCCCAAAAAGAAATTTATTGATTCGTATGATCAGGCCCTAAATAATTTAGCCGCTGATTTTCAGCCTATTTAGCCTAGATTTAACTTGCCAGAACTACAAAAAGTAAATGCTTCTACTCATTGTAATTACGTCTAAATAACCACATATCGTTAACGGCACTAAAAGAATGCAAAATATTTCTCTTTTTGTAGGAGAAGATTCGGATTCAATAGTAAGTGCTGAATTATTGTGGCTTTTTATTTTTCCGCGACAACTATATCACCTTCGGCTATAATGTGTATCTTCCGGACTATAATTTCTGGATTCGCCACATCAGGAAATATGCATATATCAACTTTTGCGTCAGTGTCTAGAATTAAGGTGTTATTTCACTGTTGGAGATAAAATTTTTTATAATCGTTTCCAGATTGCCAGAAGATACCAATTTCTCAGCCAGAAGAATCTAATTCTATCTGATACTTTCAGGTGAAAAGCTTTTGGGATAGAAATGCTTGTCCTCGTGTTCCAGATCGTTCTATGCTAAAAACTAGGGTTCATTTGGTTTCTTCAATTTCAACCTCGGCATCGTTCTTCGCTTGTCATGCTTGCACAGATGACCACTTTTTTTTATCTAGAATTGCTTCATTTGTTACCTTTATTATTTTGTTTTTCAACTGGTCTTTCTTTTCTCTTTCCAATCTTTCTTTTTTTTCTTCAGGGCTTTCATTCAACGCAGCATTTTCTTCTTCTGCAATAACTGTCTCTACACCATTCATGGCCTCTCTTACTTTCTGCGCTTTCTCTGCAACTACTGTTGTTGTAAATTTTCACATGTGATTCTCAATCGCTAGCTTATCTGAATCACTTAAGTCGCCATCATCTGTAAGGATAATATCTCATTTTACAACTTCTCGTGCTTTCTCGAATCCAGCTGGAAGCTCGTTTATTAGTTCTATAAGTGCCTTATTTGTTCTGCCAGCTGCGTTATCAGCACCTTCCTGACTTTTAATAGGCTCAGCAGCAAGCAAAGAGCCGGCCAGAGCAATAGACGTTAATAGATTTTTTCCCATAATTTTAGATTACAGAATAACATTATGTCTCTTTGAAATCTTTGTCAAGAAAAAAACGAAAAAAACTTTTGCAGAATTCGTACTCGTCGCTATATTCTCAATCCTTTTGTCTTCTCGAGAAGCGAGAAAGTAAACAATCTCTGAAAGGCTCAGACTGTGAGTTAATCGAACATTAAAAGGTAAATAATAAACTGGTCACCACAGAATTTGTACCATATGGCGTGGCGAACTAAATTTAGATACAATGACTTAAGTCCTATCTGATACAAGAGCTGTAAGCTGCCTTTTTGAACAGACTTGCAAGAAATATCTTATACTCCCCACTTCATTGGAAGTTAGATAAGAATTATGTACATCTGCAAATATACTGCTGAACATCATTGTTTCAGATGCCGTCAAGCAAATTAAAGAAATAAGCAACACGCACCTTCAAAAGAAATTTAAGCTTTTCTGAGAAATATATCTCGATGATGGTGGTATCTTGAGAGTAGGTCATTTACTTTTTATGCTATTTTCTTGCAGTTATGTTATTTTTTCTAGAATAAAAAGAGTTATCCCGTGTTTCCCTTATTTTTTAGGTTGCAAAAATAACAAGTACTAATTTTCCATGAAACAAGCAATTTTATTTTTGACTCACAAAACAGATCGTTATATAAAAAAGCGTTTTGAAAAAATCAAAAAAGATACCACAGATGTCGCTGATGTTTATATTATGACTGACAAGCCAGAAATTTTTGATGAAACTTGGTGAACTATTATTAGCTTTAATGAATCAGACATAAGTGAATTAAGAAATAAAAGAATTTTAAATTATGGCATGGATATAGCAAGAGTTGGCTTGAAAAAAATATTAGAAAAAAATCTGACTAAAAAATACCTATACTATTGGCTTATTGAATATGATGTATACTATTGCTGAAACTGGAAGGATATTTTCACAATTAATGACGACGCAGACTTAATAGCAACTCATGTAAAAAAATTCTATGAAAAAGGCCAAAAAGAATGGGAATGGTGGTATAGTTTTTCATGACCAAAAAATTTTGATAATAAAAATCTTCTGCGGTGTTTTTTGCCTTTATATAGGATTTCAAAAAAATGAGTACTTGTTCTACAAAATGAATTAGAGGGAGATAGCTCATGGTCGTGACATTTTGAGTGCGTAATTCCAGCCGTTCTCATTTGTAACAATTGTACGATATCAGAATTAGGAGGATCATCAGAATTTACTCCAAAATCAAGGGAAAGAAAATTCTATAAAAGTTACCCCTGGGTTCTCGATGCATGGGTAGGAACATTCCGCTGGGTACCTCATATAATATTCTTTTCAAGAAATAAAATTTTATATCATCCTTATAAGGATTTATTGAGACGGATAAAAAGCATGGAACATTTATTTCTGAGAATTAAAAAGATTGCTCGTTATATATGGATTTACAGGGGAAGGTAATAAAGCTTAAAATTGTGTTGAATGAGATGTCTGTTGATAACGCTCTTAAAAATTCAGGCTTTAGTTTCAACAACAACTAAAATATCTCCATCACTATTACGATTAGTCCATTGAACGCGAAAGAGAGATTTTATCCCTTATACAAGAAAGACTTCCTCCAATCAGTGTCATCTGAAAAACTCCCCGAAATACCGTCTTGATGCATCGCTGGTTGAAAATTATTATTATTTCCTGGTCGGACACTGAAGATGCGAGGACAATTGAATCGATTATGATGCGGTAGTTTTATTTCTCATAATACCTCTCCCGCACCACCAATTTCCCACTCTCTCTGTCGCTGTAGACAAGAGAATTCGCAGGAATATCCTGTCCGATATGGATATTTGCACCGATTTTGACCCCATCATGGAGCGTTGTTGTTTTGCTTGCTTTGACGGAGAGGACACTGTTGCATCAGAGGAACACATTATTTCCTATGATGAAGTTTCCTTTTCCTGTTCCATCGTAGTTGGCACATTTAAATCCTCCTCAGAAGTTCACCTTCTCGCCAGAAGTTGTACTGACGATGTTTGTTCCTGGGTGTTTGGCTTTGTTGTGCTTTCCGAGGTGTGATTTTTTGACTTCACAGCCGATGATACATCATTCACCGAGTGATGAATCACGGATAATGCTTCACCAGAGTATCTCACAATTGTTTCCGATATCGCTCTTCTGGATGCGGACATTTCCTTCTATCGTCACATTGTCCCCGAGAGTCGTGTCTGATATCATACAAAAAGGTCCTATACTGACCCCGTCTCAGAGAGTGCAGTTGGTGAGGATGGCGGTTGGGTGTATTTTCTCGTTCATGGGCGTCATTTTAGCTAAATTTTTTATTATTCTACTTCGCTTTCATAACTGTGAGTATTATACTTCCGTAGCTCTCATTATGAAAGCTTCGCAGCATTATACAAAACAAAATAATCAGAGCAAAGGAGTATATCCACATTGATAGCTAGTCTCTTGTTTTTGTCTCAAAAAAGTATACCCTTCTGATCATGAAACCCACATCTTCAGTTCGTCTCTCGCAGACCCTGCTCTTGATTATTATCTTTCTTTCTGTCCTCTCTCTCATTCTCCACTTCTTCAGTTCTTCAAACCCTGCTGATATCAGGTCCGCTGTGGTCATGATCCTCGATGAAGGAGGAATAATTGGTACAGGGACACTCATAGACGCTCAGACTGTCCTCACAAGTAAACATTTTCTGGTAGAAGGAGAGAGTTATGGCGTTCGTTTCAATGATTCTTCTCTCGCATCAGTAGTATCCCTGGCTCTTCATCCCAGTCTCGATCTGGCTCTTCTCCGGCTCGATCTGGCTCTTCTCCGGCTCGATGCCGCACATGAGATCAGGTATCCCCGTATATCTCTCCAAAAACCACAGCTACAGGCTTCTGTTATTGCTTTCGGTGCCGAGACACAGGATGCTACTATTGCAGAGCACAGAGGTGTTGTTTTGTCCCAACGAGAGAGTCTAGAGATTGGAGGTAACTTGTTTACAGGACTGCTCCTCACCGATATACCATTTCAATCAGGATATAGTGGGGGGCCACTTATGAATCTAGACGGCGAGATCATCTGAGTACACACGGCTTATGAAGCATCAGGAAAGTCTGGGTGGAGTACGCCTGTGACTCGAGAAATAATTTCTCAAATGGTAAATGTTAAAGAGTAAACTGAAGGAGAGAACCTGTTTACAGTTTACAGACGCCAGTTTACTTTGTATTTCTAGTGTCGTGTAAATATCTGCTCGAGAGAGAGCTCTTCGCCAGCTCACCATGATATCACCACTTGTGCCTGGATACATTCATTCATCCCTCATCCACACTCTGCGAAAGTAATCGTGCGTGAAAATGGTGTTTGACATTCTTTTTGCACTATTCAGCCACATTTTGGAGCATTTGCACAGGCGATTCATTCCTTTGCAAATTCGTGGGAATACCATCCATTTGTCCCTATGCATACAGCAGTAGTACCTGTCGCGGAGAGTGTTTTATTATCCTGCAGGAAATAGTCTGTACCGACTGTCGGACACTTCGTCTCGTCTCCATTGGACGCATCTATGGTAAAAAAACAGCCGGTTACTTGGTATGCCCGCAAGAGAAATGTGTCTCTGAGTGCTCCGATGGATTCGAGTCATTCCTTCGCGAGATTGGTTGCTATGAGTTTATCGTCTGCGGTTTTCGCGAGTTTCTGGGCACTATTCACGAGGGTGTATATTCCGATGAGGGAAATACTCATGATGAGCATCATGACGACCACTTCTACAATAGAGGACCCTCTTTGACGCATGGAGAGAGATTAGTTGGTAGTCGTTTCTGCAGTTGCTTCTGTCTCGCCTGAAGTAATCGGTGTTTGGGTTGGTTTTGTTCCTGTTGAGGTAAATGCGGGGAGTTTCTTTATCACAAAAAGTTGTTTGTATATCTCATTATCCTGGGCATCGAAGTAGCGGATAGTATAGGTATTGACGCCTTCCTGCATATTCCCGAATTGTTGATTGGCAAAGTAATACCAGCTGGTACCACCGACTTTAAATGAGCCCAAACGGAAATCATTGACCGTAATATGATGTGCTGCTCCTGCTGTCACACGACCCTCGATTTTTACTTTCGTTTCACGAGTTTCATAGAAATCACTACTTGGAGCCACGACTTTGAACCTATTGTCTGCTTTGTATGTCTCGACTTGTGCTCGAGTACTTGTCCCAGTTGTAGTTCATGCTGAGAGTCCAGTTGCTGTCGTGTAGACTGTGACGACACCCTTTGAGAGGAGACCTCCGGCGACATCAAATGTTCGGTAGACGATATTGTTTTCTTTTGTGGTGAGCTCGACAGGCCCGAGGGTAAATGTCTGCTTCACAGGATCTATCGTCGCTGGTGTACCATTGATGATGATACGGCCGACACTTGGAGAGAGTACTCTTCCTGTGACTGTGACGCTCTTCGTCTCGACGGTTGATTCGTCAACAGGAGTGTCAAAGAGGATCAATCCTCCGCTCGTGCCAAGTGTTCCTGTCGTTGTTGTCTCAGTTGGTGCTGTAGTGCTGTATGCTGAGGCATTATTGAGCTTCATCCAATCTGTCGAGAGTGTATCTGGATTGATCGGGGCGATGCGAGTCGTGAGGTCTTCTATTGTGAGTGTCTTGAGTGTCGAATAATTGATTTGTTTTCCAGCAGTGATCTCGAGGAGAGAGCCTGCGAGATTGAGTGATGCCGATCCCTGGAGGACAGTAATCGTCGTGAAGAGTTCATTTTTGGAAATATTCATCACGGTCGTCGAGCTCGGAGTCAGTGTCACACCTACGAGGTCAAAAGACATCATACCCGTGTCAGCCTGCACCCAGAGGTCTTTGTTCTCGAGTCGGAAATTTGATTTCCCTTCTGAATCGCCGAGGTATCTGAGTTTTGAACCAGTGTTCATATTGAGGACACTCTTTTGATTGGAGAGAAAAGCAATCTGTCCTGTTCCATTTCGTACTTCTATGAGATCGAGATCTGAGAGGGGAGTGTTTGCATTGACGGTCTTTGGATCATTTTCTCCAGAAGTAATCTCAGCGCTACTCGTCGCATCACTCAGACGCAGACTCACTGATGCTTCTTCGAGAGAAGGTCCTGAGCTACTCATGAATTTGATGATGAGGACGACAAATATGACTGCTGCGAGACCGACGAGGACTCGTGACCAGAGAGCGTTATTGTCTCATGAATTTTGGTATCTATCGCGCATAATAGGGAACAGTAAAAAGTAAGCAGGTGGGCACAGTAAACTCTAAAAGTAAACAGAACTCGTGCGAATAATAACAAACTCACCCTTTTCGACAAGCTTTTTGTGCTCCCAGGATGAACTGTCTCTCTTTTTTATCTTTACATTTTTCCCAGAACTTTTCTGGTAATGCTTTGATTCCCTTGCCAATTTTTATTGACTTTGACATGGAGCTCGAGGTATACCTTTTTCTCAAAGAGATCCTGGAGGTCTTTCCGTGCGAGACTCCCTATTTCTTTGATTTTTGAGGCGTGTGTCCCTATGAGGATTTTTTTCTGGGACTCTGAAGTACAGAATATGTAGGCGAGTATTTTCACGAGTTTTCCTTTGTCCTCGAGCATTTCTACCTCGACATAGGTATCATGTGGTACTTCTTCATAGGTGGTTTGAAATACTTTTTCACGAATCATTTCATTGACCCTCGTATGCACATCCTGATCCGTGATGTCTGATTCTGGATAGAGCATAGGTCCCACTGGGAGCTTTGCGCCGACTGCTTCGATGGCTTCCTTTACGCCCTCTCCAGTTATATTTGAGACAAAGAGTGCATCAGCCGGGAATTTCTTTCTATCCCTTGTACTGAGAATATCGGATTTTGTGACGATAGTAATAACAGGTACCTTTGCTTCGCTGACGAGCTTATCGATGATACCTTCTTCTTCTCCTTTTTCTCGTGATCCGTCGATGACCCGGAGTATCACATCTGTATCGGTGAGTGCTTGCTTCGTCACCCAGTTAATCGATTGGTTCCAGGTGTGCGCACTCGAGTGGAGCCCAGGGACATCCTGGAAAATAATCTGAACATGCTCATCAGTATAAATCCCTCGAATAAGTCTCCGAGTCGTCTGCGGTATAGATGATACTATACTGACTTTATCACCAATTGCTGTATTGACGAAACTCGACTTCCCAGCACTCGGTCTCCCCAATAATGTGACATATCACACGCGTCGTTCTTGCATAAAAATATTTTCTCTATACTATGCATATGATTGAAATTTCCAAACTCTTTGGTTAGACCGTTTCCCCCTACGAGCCTGTGTGTGAAGAATATGAGAATCCCAGTCACCATTTCCCCAATTATTTTGAATCAGAAGATACTGCAGAAACAGTACTCTAGCTAGAGCAGAAAAATCATCATTTTAGTTCCCTAATTCCATCCTATGTTTTCGTTTTGAAGCCTTTTTATAGGCTTGCTCATCGGTGTATGAGCGTTTTTCTTCTACATAACTCTCCAGAAGAAACAGTGAGGTATGCATGCTGACGGTATCATGAATGCTGCTGAAAAAGAAGCCAATGAAATCCGTCGCAAGGCTGACCATGATGCTCAGAAAATCATGGACGACGCTCGTAAACAGGCCAAAGAAGATCGTGACCGTGCTGCTGAAATAGAGAAAAAAGCTATCGATATAGAAGCTCGACTCGAACAAAAAGAAACAAAGCTCGATCAGAAACTCGATGAGCTCGTCAAAAAAACTGAAGAAATCAATGAAGCAAAAGAAGCGCTCGCTCGTGAAGAGGAGACACTTACAAAGAAAAAATCTGATATCACGAAGAAACTCTCAGAAATAGCGAAACTCTCTCCAGAGGATGCAAAGCAGAAGCTCATGGAGCAGATAGAAGAGCAATCAGAGGCTGATTTTCTCAAGCATATAGATAGGAAGAAAGCTGAGCTCCGTATCCGCGAAGAAGATGTGTGTCGAGAAATCCTCGTCAACTCTATGCAGCAGTATGCAGGAGCCGTTACAGCTGAGACCACTCAGACGACTATCGAACTCGAGAGTGATGACCTGAAATGAAGAATCATCGGTAAAGAAGGTCGAAATATTACAACATTTGAAAAAGAAACAGGCGTCTCTATCATCATCGATGACACCCCAAATACGATATTTATCTCGAGCTTCGACCTCTTCCGTCGCTATGTCGCAAAGAAATCTCTCGAGGATCTCCTCTCAGACAAGAGACTTCAGCCAGCACGCATCGAGGACATCGTTCAG
>CAYQWU010000010.1:0-15156 GCA_964421335.1 uncultured Candidatus Peribacteria bacterium | reverse complement strand
CACAAAAATACTGCAAAAAAGGAACTCCTCGCGAAATATAAACTCCCAAAGAGTACGCGCTATATTTCTTGTATTGATTTACACGATATCAAAACGCGCGACTTCGTGATTCAGGGGCTCGCTGATCTCGGGGTAGCCGTCTTCATCACTGGTAAAACTCTGAGCAAAAGTCCTCTTATCAAGAGTGTTCATGATTTTGATACTGAATTCCTCGAGGGATGTGATTTCCTCGTGTCAGATAGTCACACCAGTCCTGCTCGCATCACAGCATGCATCCTCGCTGGTATCATCCCTGTTGTACCAAAAAATACACCATTTAAGGGCATGTTCTCACAATTTGACCCTATGCAATTCACAGGAAATAGTTTCGTCTATGATGGTGGTCAATATCAGATTTTTGCGTCAGTTGTGGCACTACTGGAAAACATGAAGTTCCCTGCTGATCGCGAGATTCTCCTAAAAAATGTCGTAAAAACTCTCTAATTTCAGAACACTTCTAAAGCCCCTGAAACTTTTTGCGTTCCAGGGGCTTTTTTATATGATATCGCGGTGAAAAAGTTTTCCCTTCCCCGGATACAATTCCCGTTTAAAAAAAAGAAGCCTGTTGATGGACCAACTTGGAGAATTTCAACAAAAATAAAGGGCATCCAGACAGATACGCTTACAAAATCTCGCAAAAATAAGAAGCCCTGGACACAGTATCTCGGTGCGGCTTACTCATGATTTCGTAATTATCTCAGGACTATTGGCTGGGTATTTCTGGCATGATTTGCTATGGTATTCTTTTTTATACTCACGACGACGCCATTTTTCCAGCTCAAGCCTGATAATATAGATATCGTCCTCCGCCCTGAGCCCGTATTTGATAGGAACGCTATTGCCTCTATCATGGGTGATTTTGCCGGGAAAAATGTCTTTTCTATTTCGACGCAAGAAGTATTTCATGCTCTCTCTCAGAGTATCCGCCACATAGCCTCCGTGGAAAAAACCATCCTCTTCCCTGATGGTATGCGTATTATCGTGACATCTTTTGCTCCTTCATATCGCGCATTTATCGGAGAGGAAGTATTTCTCCTCACGGAAAATGGTCAGCTCATCGCTGATATCCCTGAAGTCGAGGCTCCCGCACTCGAGATACGGCATCTCGTCTCTGATCCAAATCTCGGGAAAAATACGCCGATTATGATAGAAGATATGGCAGTCCTCAGGGAAATCCTTCGTCTCTGGCGTGAAAATCTCACGAAATACCCGATTAATGCTCTCAAATTCTACGATCAAGAAAAAGAAATTCATCTCGTGAGCAATGACACCACCTACATATTCAGCCTCGGTGAGGGGATTGAACAGATCAATACACTCATCAGAATCATCCAACAAGAACAGATCAATACTGGTCGTCAGTACTACATCGATATGCGATTACCCAAAAGAATCTACACCTGTGCTCGCGAAGAGTCAGAATGTGCGAGAAATATAGCGAGAATCTACGGGAACTAGGTCAGCGATCCCACTATCTGCCTGAGTGCGACAAATATATCAGTGAGTGCATTTGATTTTATGGCTATTTTTGTCACATCCCAGAGGCTTGCTGGGAGAGGATTTTGTTCAAAATTAGTACCGAGGAAGTATTCTCCGAGGACGCGATTTCTCAGGAAGTCGTATTTTTGTTGTAATTCTGAATTATTCTGGGCCCTTTCAGCAAAAGTCGTATTGTGAAAAACATAGAGCGTGAACGCTTCTGCGAAGTCTTCATATTGATTGGTAGCAGCATATCCAGAGGCAAATGATTTCGCAGTTATACCAGAGCGGAGAACAGTGGGTTCTGACCATGATATGCTATAGAATTCTCTCGATGGATCAGGGCTTCGTCCGCGTTGTTTGAGGAGATAAATATCGACCATATGAGCGAGCTCATGGACGAGCACTTTTGCCATTTCTGGAGCGGATTTCATACGACCCGAGAGTGTGACACTCTCATTGCTTACTTGCCCTCGGGGACTCACGCGATTATTATCGATGATGAGGGGGAAATTCCAGAGTACATCTCGGAAATATGTCCCCGTCAAAACGGTATCCATAGCTGATGAATACCCTTTTGGTATCGTTGATTTTGACGGTTTGACTGATATTTGGACCGGTGTCTGGAAAGGCTCAGGTATTGGTAATGTCTCAGAGGGAACTGGGTATTGGACGATATCCTCTATTCTCTGCTCGATTTTTTGCGCTTTATCTGGACTCACTGTCGAGAGTGCCTCTTCTCGGCGTGGAGCAGTATTCTGGATAAATACATACACATTTGATTCTGTGATGGCTGGTTTTGGAGCTATGAAGACCCGTATTGTACTGGCTGGTTTAGTCTCTTCAGAGGCACTGTAGACAGGATAATTCTGGAGAGTTTCGTGTTTTTGTTCACTCGCATTGTACCAGCGAAGAGTCCCAAAGAAAGCCTGAACAGAACCCAATACCACGAGTGTTACTGAGAAAACCAGGAGAAAAAGTGAGAGAAAAGATGTTTTACTTAAAAATTTCATACAGCAGATTAATGATTCCGTTCACGATAATGGTTGCCGCAATCATGATGAGAAAACCGAATACGACAGAGAGAACCTTTGATTTGGCCTTTTCTTTTGCCTCTGAACTCACTGGTAAGACGAGTATCATACCTATCCACACGATGATACCAATAGCGATGACACTCGTGACTATCTGGACTCGACGGATGACTGCGGCTACGATGGTGCGAAAGTCAGAATTATGTTGCGTCACATCGAGATCTATATTTGATTCTGAACGGGGGCCAATACTGGTATTACAGTTTTTGAATTCACTGCGGATATCCCCACCGCCAAAGACGCAATCCGAAGCGGCGTACACCTCTGGTATCATAAACCAGAAACTCGCAATACAGGCTGTGATGATGAAGGATTGGAAGAGTTTTATCATAAACGGATATTAGCAATAAGCTGGACGATGAAGTACGCAAAAGGAATCAGAGCAAGTCAGATAATGATGTAGCCCAGGGATTTCATAGCGGAGGTCATCTCTTCTGTATTTCCAGGTGCCCAGAGGAGTTTCGCACCTATGTAGATTATATAGGCGACGGCGATAATCCCCACGAAGACAAAGAGCCAAAACTGCACTTCTCGAGCAATATTCACATAATCAACACGGTTATCACTGCGGACCGTCGGGATAAGTCTCTCCACGGTATCGGTGAGATCCTGCTGTAATCAGTAGGCACTCGCGAAGGAGAGGAAAATGAGGGAAGAAATGAAAAATCGAGAAAACATACACTAGAATTGGATAGAAGTAGGAATCAGATCGACCACCGCGATAATCGCCCAAGCACTCAGTGCCAGCACGAGTCCGATGAGGATAGCTATCATATATTTCTTAGCACTTTCGGTCTTTTCTTCGTCTCATCGAGACATGATATACATGATACCTACGATACAGATGCCTAGGACACTGACGATAGCGGTGATATCCTGGAGCATAGAAACGATAGAGGAGAAAAATCTCGTAATACCTGATTCACCTGTTCACGGTCTGATGGAGCTTCATGGGAGTCCATGACTAGAAGTAAATATAGCCTTTAGGTCTGCAAAAGCAGAAAAAGACCAGGCAAGTATTATATATCCAATATATTTCATAGAGTAGTGATTATGACATAGGCGAGAAGTCCAAACAAGAGACCTATGAGGGCGTCTTTGATGATACCTTTTCCTTTTTCTGTTTGTTCTGAATTCGCTCACCCGAGGACCATCTGGAAACCTCCCAGTATGACCATGAGTACGGCTCATACAGCCATGAGTGTCGTCAGGAGTGGTATCATGGAGACGATATACTCGATGACATTATCGATTCATCGATTCCCCGCAACACGCTGTGGCGCAGGGAAAATGCTCTCTACATCAAAAGTGTAGGTCGGTTTACCGATGTCTCCAGTAAATGCCCGCACATATGGGAGAGTGCTCAGATATCAGAGAATCAGGAACAAAACTTGTTTCATAGACCCATATTGCCATACAATGGGATAGATTGCAAAAAAATGATTGCAAAAAAAGGACTTTTCGCTACACTCTCGGGGTCCTTAATTTTGCTTATGAATTATGTTATATTGGTTTCGGCAGTTGTACTCATAGTACTCATACTCCTGCAGGTGCGTGACGGAGGTCTCAATGTAGCTGCTACGAGCACACTCCAGGCTCCTGTTGAACGACGCGGTCCTGCGAAAACACTTCACACAACCACTATCCTCGTTTCTCTCGTATTTGTTGGTGCTTGTATTGCTTCATTCTTAGCATAAATACCACTCCATGAGTATATATTCTGAAATCAAAAAATACCTCCTCTTCCTCGTGGGGTTTTTCTGCCTCTTATTGGTAGGACACATTGTCGTCCTCTATTTCTATAGTGATGCCATAGAATACCCTCTTCCAGGTGGTACCGTCAATGTCGGCATACTCGGGGAAAAGCCGACTCTCAATGCTCTCAATTTTGACACAAAAATCGAAAATGACCCCAATGATACAGTGCTTCGCTTTGTCTACCGATGACTCGTACGCTTCTCACCAACAGACAAAAAAATAGTTGGCGATCTCGCTAGTTGTGACATAGAAAATTTCCCAGCAGTACGGTGTACTCTGAGCCAAAATGCCCTCTGGAATGATGGTGCCCCCATGACGAAAGAAGATGTGCTGAAGACTTATGCTCTATTCCGGGAAAAAGCTCTCAATGAATATACCAAATCTCAGCTCTCGTTGGTCGATGTCTCAGAAAATGAGTGATCTATAGTTTTCCGTTTTAAAACCAGAGACATCACAGCACTTCAGGTTCTCTTCCTCCCTATCGTACGAGAAAAAGATATCACAGAATGATGGAATGGTGATGTGAACGAGACTCTTTCATTTAGCGGTCCATATATATTTACCGACAAAGAAAATCAAAAGAAATCCATCTTTCTGGCGAGAAATCCCTACTACACCCACACAAATCGTCCATTCTTTTTTGATCAGGTGAGATTTGGATTTGGTGCAGAAAATCGTGAAATATACAAAGTCATCACGCCAGACATCATCCTCTCTGATAGCAATACAGACGGGAAAAATACGAACTGGAATACCTATATCCGACCGGCTTTCTATGGTGCTTTCATCAATACTGCACGAGTCCCTGCGAGCCTCAGGAAAAGCATCTATCAGGACATCCTCGGAACTATTGATACCACAGACCCCGGTGTAATGCCTGAGGAGAATGTATTTCTCGGAGAAATTCCCAATGCTCCTCGTACTGCAAAAGAAAGCAGCTTCTTTCAGGCTGTTTCTGCTCTCGGGTACAGCTATGGTGGTACTTTTCAGGCTCCGGAAAATAAACCCACCACAACGCCAAAGAAACCACTCTCCTATATCACGAGTCCTGGTACTGTCTCACCACTTTTTGTCTGAAATGCGACCATAGATATACGATGAACAGCTCCTGCTGGGACAACAAAAGTCATCATCAACGACTATACCCTCCGCAATTTTGTGGCAAAAAAGAGGACATTCGTCTATACCGCCAAGAAGGAATTTACCAATCTCGCTGTTGGTCAAAATATCTTCAGAGTTTCCTTCTATGGTGGAACGAAGCTCATTGCGGAAGAATCAGTCATCATCTATCATGACACCGATGCTGCTGCTCTGGAAAAAATGAAAAAAACATGGGAAGTAGAAAATACTACTGCCCCTGCAGCACCAGTGGTAGCTCCTAAAAATCTCGATTCAAAGAAGCTCTATAATCGTGAATGAAGAGCTCTTTCTCTCAAAATCATTGTCCAATCTGAGACGCCATATCTCAGACGGATAGCGGATGAGATGAAGAAAAAACTCGAAGAACTCGGAACTGAGGTCAACATAGAAGAGCTCACAGTCGAAGGTATCAAGTCAAATGTGAGCAATCCAGCTTTTTCTTATGATGTCGTATTGAGTGGCGTCAATCTCGGCCTATTTTATTATAATGTTGCATCATTCCTCCATTCGAATCAGATAAAAAATGGGTACAATATTTCTCAAATCAAAGATTCTACCCTCGATACCCTCCTCGCTCGTCTCACTGACAGACTCTACTATGGTACTCCCGATAGACTCCGAGATGTAGAGATAAATATACAAAAAATACTCGAACGAGAATTTGTGGTCTATACTTTTGGGTCTCCTTATGAATACATGGGGACGAAAAATACTATTCGCGGTATCAAAATACCAGAATTCCTCACAGGAAGAGAGATGATTATCGACATCATGTCTCGTGGGTATTTCAAGGAAGGCTTCAAGCTCTCCTCTGAACCGAAGAATATTCTTTGATTTTTTGTATGGTTAAAAAATGAGCTCTTCTCGTCTACATAATCATCTCAGTGAAGCATGGAAAGTGACGCTCAATGGACAAAAAATTCGCTGGTTTAATTTCTGGTGATCGTTTATAGATACCGTGATACTCTCTATTACCCTCGTGTACCAGATTGGACATATCTCGCTCGATGTTATGGGGAAGGAATCAGAATTTTTCTCGTGGTTGCGAGAGAATACTACTGGCATCATAGGAGAACATCGTATTACCGTGATTTCAAGTGTTATCGTTGTGGGGGTGGTATATTTTTTGATTAATTTCCTGATAAAAAATATATTTAATGCAGGGCTCATCTATCTCATCCGGGCGTACAATAATCAGAATGAAAGAGAATACCGTGGCATGCGAGCATTTGCCTTTGGATGGAAAAAATCCGTCAAGCTCGCTGAATACCACTCTCTCCTCTTCTGGTCAAAGCCTGTCTATATCCTCTATATTTTCTTCTGGGGCTATAATTTTCTTGAAGCAAATTGGACTCTGATTAGTATCATCGCTGCCGTCTTTCTGGTGGCACTTGCGGTCACTCGTTTCATCTTTGAATACGCCAGATATTATATCATTGCAGAAGATAAGTGAGTATTTGAATCTCTGGGACTCTCGCTCACTATGACTCTCGAGAACATAGGGACTACTGGACGAATATTTCTCTCTCTGATCCTGGTCTATGTGCGTGAAATCATATTGCTCGTTGGTATCTTTGCATTGCCGTTTATCATGAGCTGACTCGTGGCAATGGGATTATGACCTGTCTTCTTACAGGGAGTATTTCTCATAATAGGTCTGGTATATTTGCTCTTTTTGATTATAGTCTCGATGATGAATTCGACTATCGAACTCTTCGTCGAAACGCTCTGGTACTCTGTCTTCCGAGAAAATCTCATGACGAGCGATACAAAACATCATTCACACGAGGCACACCACTCATCCCATCACTAATCTTCACCCTATGGATACACTCACCTCTCTCACTACTATGGCTCAATGATTTTTTGAGACTCTTGGTATCAGCTTTTCTGGTTTGGAAGTCATCGAACAAGATGCAGAAAATCACATCTACACGATAAAAATATCATCAGACGACTCCCCTCTCCTCATCGGACCTCATGGTCGCACACTCGAAGAAACGCAGTCTCTCCTGGTACAAATGGCTGAGCAAATTACACAATCACACTGCATCATCCATCTCGAGATCAACGACTATCTCGCAGAGAAACAGAGACGTCTCATGGCTATCGTCGATCGAAAAGTAGACCTCACTCGGAGAAATGGCATAGATCAGGTCATCTACGACCTCTCAGGTTATGAACGGAAACAGGTGCATGCGTATATCAGTGAAAAATATGAGGATATAGTGACGAAGAGTATCGATGGTGAAAAGGGGCGTGAGCTCCATGTCATGCTCCGTGAGGGTATAATCCCAACTGGGGAGCCTGTAGTCTCTCAATCACCTTCGAGAAAATCTGATACCTCTGCCGATCTCGCATCACTGGATCTGGAAGGAACTAACATTTAGCCAGATGTGGATAGTAAACGGTAAACAAATCGTTTAATAAATCACCTTTGCTATCAGTTTACTTTTTACATTTTACTGTTTACCCTCTTCTTATGAAAAAAATTCTCGTCATCCTCGTCATCGCCATATCTTTTTGGGCTGTGATACCGTGGTCATACCTCGGCTTATCAGTGATTGAAGGGCCCCTCTCAGACTACAAGCTCGGCCTCGATCTCCATGGAGGAGTAGAGCTCGATTATTTGGTAGACTTTAGCTCGACACCTGATATCACTCCAGAGAGGAGGATACAAATTCTCGAAGATATGAAGACTATTCTCGATGGACGAGTGAGACGAATAGGAACAACAGAGCCGACACTCAATACTGCGCTCTATGGGGACGAGACACACATTATCGTACAGATTCCTACTCCGAGTAGCCACGACAAACTCGGCGCAGAAGAGCGAGCTGAGAAAGACAAAGCATTTATCCGTGAAGCAAAATCAGTCATCGGACAAGTCGTAAAAATACAGTTCAAGGAGCCTCGCCCCTCAGATGAATTTAATGCAGTCTTGGCAAAGCGATGAGATGTCGTCAATGCTATCTCTCAGTCATTTAATACGAAAAATATACCATTTGATGCCTGGGGACAAAAAATAGCAGATACTTACGAGAATGTTTTTTCTTTCAAAAGTGTCGAAATCCAGTCTCTTCTCGGCAAAGAATCCCTCATACTCTCAGACCTCACAACACTCTTCCCTGTGGATGCTACTCTCGGGAAAAATGAATTTAGCGGGAAAATACCATGAGTAAAACTCGGAGCAAGAGGAGGAGTTGGTTTTGTCTCAATCGAGAGTTTTGATGGTAAACCCCTTTCACTCTCAAGTCCAATTGATATCAGAATTGTCTTCGTAGACAAAGAACCCCTCAAATTCCGACCAGCTCTCGGACAGAATAATCAAACACTTGATGAAAAACATCTCATCAACACTCTCCCCTCTCCAGATCAGACAACAGGGCAATATGTCGTCAATCTCATCTTTGATTCTGAGGGGCAAAAAATGTTTGGAGATATAACGGAGAAAAATGCTGGCTGAGTCATCGCCATCTTCCTCGGAAATGAGCTTCTCACAGCACCAAATGTTTCAGGAAGAATCGATGGAAACGCTATCATCACTTCAGGAGGAGAACAGGATAGTAAGAAATGGGCAACAGACCTCAGTAAGAGGATCAATGAGGGAATAGTGCCCGTCGGTATCTACGAACACAGTGAACAGACTATTGGTCCAAATCTCGGTAAAACATCTCTCAATCAACTCATCATCAGTGGTATCATTGGTTTTATACTCATTTGTGCATTTATCCTCTGGCGTTATAGGTCAGCTGGTCTAGTAGCATCGTTTTGTCTCCTTCTCTACATCATAGTCGTCCTCGCTATCGTCCGACTGTGGCCGAGTGCTTCAGGAGAACCTGGCATCACTCTGACACTGTCTGGAGTCGCTGGACTCGTGTTATCACTGGCTATGGCTATTGATAGTAATATCCTGCTCCTCGAGCGTGTACGGGACTTCCTGGATCAGGGCAAGGATATGACGAGCTCTCTCCGACTCGGATTCCGAGAAGCATGGTCTGCTGTCTGGGATAGTCATATCACAGGACTTCTCGTCGGACTCATCCTCTGGTGGATGGGCGTCAGCCTCGTGACAGGATTTGGTCAGATGACAGTCATCGGTATCATCGTCAATCTCTGGATTGTCAGATATGTCTGTAATCCTCTCACTATCTGGCTGAGGACAAAGATAGGGTAATCAAAAATCCCATAAAAAAATCTCCCTCTTCAGGGAGATTTTTTATGAGATAGTCTTTTTAAAATACTTTAATAGTCTCAATAATTTTCTGAACAATCGGATGATTGATATTGAGGGCCTCTATTTTTACAGAATAGGCTCCGTTCAGAAGCAGATAAACGAAAGTCCCTGCTGGATCTTCGTATTTGTTATTCTGAGCGTTTTGAAGCTCTGGTACGACTTTTTTACCATAGAAATAGACACGAATTGCAGCATCTGTGAGAGCTTCTGGGTCTTCTTTTGCTATACCAACTGTGTGACGAGCTCAATCCGCAGCACCGAATCATGCGTAGTAGACATTTGCTGGTATATCAAACTCATAGCGGAAATTACTATTTGAATAGTGATTCATCGTCTCTGATATTTTTTTCGGGAGATTTGGGTCAACAACGGTATTAGTGACAACAGGAACGGGTGTCGATGTCGTAGTATCAGAGTCTGGAGTTGTTGGTGAAGTCGTATCATCTACTTCTTCAGCTGGGACGATAACAGGGACGACTGTGACAGGGGGCTGAGAAACTTCTGGGATAATAGGGTTCTGTGAAGCAGGACGCGCCTGTGATCACCACTCCATACCGATCCAGAATCATCCGAGGATGATAAACGCGAGGACAACATATTGGGGCATATTTTTCATAAAAAAATGGTTATAAGAATTATTTATTTTTAGGAAATTTGTCTGTCACACGACGAATCATCTCAGTTGGGATACGATCTATGATAGCAAAAGCATCCTGAAATTTCTCGATAGTATGTGCAAATCTATCCGCCACACGAGACATGTGAGCAAATCGACGGAGGATAATGATGAGATAGACTCCTGCTCACGCGATAACAACGGTAGAGACGATGATGAGGACATCGAGGGTAGTAATTGGTGTCATGTACTTACTGTAAGAGAAAAGATAAAAGAAAAAAGATAAAAGAGGTGGATTTTTGAAGAATGTATATTTCAATATTGAAAACTCTGGCGATAGTCATACGATGAAGCCGTTTATGGATTCACCCGAGCTCAATTCTCTCCTACAAAAACTCCCCTATCTCCGCCATCTCATGGACACGCACGGAGATATGAGCTTGTTTGATTATGGGAAAGCTCACTACAGATGAGCTCAGAAAAACGATGCTCTCTTCTTGGAGCGAAAAACAGAATTTCTCGGCATACTCAGCGAATATGTGTCGTGAAAATTTGGTGATACTTTGGCTCATACAGTGGTGAAAAGCCTCAGAGAAAACTACGCTGTATCAACTGCAGAGCATCATGGACCTCTCGGACATCCATTCTTTTTTCAGTCAGCAATTCTCCGTGGCCTCGTAAATCCAGATGAGGCCATAGTCAATCTCTGCACGAGTCATGTCAGTCTCGGTAATTCGTCCTATCCTCGCGGTCTTGTTTTTCATGGAGATGGGACAAGTGCGCCTGAGGAATATCTCCATCTCCCTTTTTTTTCTGCAAGAAAGAGGATGTCTCCTGTGTTTGGACTGTGAAGCTACACAGAGGAAGATATCAAAAAAAGCACTTGTCCAAGAATCCATGCTTATCTGGACGAGAGGATCATCACCGAGGAGACATGAGCACGGCTGATGGATTTTCTGAAGAATGTTGTTCTCGATAAAACAGTATTGAAGGCTTGAAATTATTCAGCACAAATCACTCTCCTGAATCACCGATGGTGGGGAGAAATGTTCCCAGAATTTCCAGAATATGTACCACTCGATGCAGAGGATATAGTTCGGGAAATACTGATCAAACACATAGAAAAAAACACCGTCACGGCGCAACTCGTGACAGATGAAAAAATACAACCAATGATTGAGGAATATTTTGATGGTATTTCATGTTGTTTTGAGAGAAAAAATAAAAAATGAACCTATCTCTTCTGGCATCTGGATGAAGAAAAAAATCGTCATGCACTCTGGCGAGAAGGGGGTGAGCTCGTGAGTGTAGATGGAAGTTTCCGTGTACAACTCAATTCCTCATCTTTGCTCCTCACCCTTCGCTCTTGAGTTCTTATTCCCTCTGGTCTCCTCGTCTATACGACTCTTTCCTGTTATTATGGACTCACATGTTTCTGAGGGTTTTCTCAGGGTGATTACCTCCCCCAGATACAGCAAGCCTACAGAAATATCCTCAAACACATCGATTGAGCTCTGGTATATGCAGGTGAAGAAGCCGCTATTCTCAATGAAGATATGGTTTTCCTGCATGAAAACTTGGGACAGATATTAAGTGCTCTGGACCTCTCTATTCATGGAGCACAAAATCGAGAAGAAATGCTCTCTTTAACACAAAAAGTGACCGTAAAAAAGTCCATAGAACACATGAGAGAGGAAATTCTACGCTGTCTGTAGATATAATCACGCCATATACACATTTTCGTCAAGTGTAATAATTGTAAAATACATTGTATTTATGGGCTAAATCAGGTAATCTAGGAGTAGAAATAGTACTATGAATCGTCTCCTCTCTACTCTCACACTCATTGCGTTCTTTTTTGCTCAATTATCCCCAATAGTAGCGACTGCTCAGGCAGCAGCCACAGAATTGAATGATTTTGAAATTTCTGTTCCAGCGCAAGTCATCGTCAATGAAGCCTTTGATATGACTGTGACGGCTCTCAATGAGGCTGGCAAGAAATACGAAAAATATGAAGGAACTATCTTTTTTGATACGAATAGCAACCCGGCTGATGTCGTCCTCCCTTTTGAAGATGGCGAATACCAGTTCACGCTCTCTGATCAGGGTGCTCACACTTTCCAGAAATGATTCACTCTCAAGAAACCAGGTAAATATGAACTCGTCGTCTTTGAGCTCGATGGCCCTGGTGGTGGTGTAGAAAAAATAGTAGAAGTGACAGCCGTTCCCAAGGATGGTGCTACTCCTACAAAATCAGATATAGTGATAAAGGATCCGGCGACAAACACCACCGTCTCAACCAAAAGCGTGCCCGTGAGTGGAACCTCAAAACCAACAAGCTCTATCAATATCAAGCTCAATGGAACAAAAGTAAAGACAGCTCAAACCGATGTGAGTGGGAATTTCTCAGTGGTCGTCGATAGCCTCAAAGCTGGGGATAATGTCCTCGTAGCGGAAGTGCTCGATGGTACTGGTGCTGTCGTGGGTACTTCAGCTCCTGTCACCATCAAATTTAGCACAGAAGTACCAAAGCTCACTTCTCTCACAATCAAGGAAGGTGATGAATTCTTCGCTGGTAGCAGTATTACATTTGTCGGTGTCGGTGATGCGAATCTCAAGACTGTCCAAGTCAAAGTCGGCGACCAAACTATTACTCTCCAAGAAGACAAAAATAAACTCTGAACCTATACTGGTGTACTCAAAACTTCAGAATTTGAGGGAGAATTCAAGGCTACAGCCGTCCTCGAAACACAGCTCGGGGTCAAAGCTGAACAAAAGGATATGGCGAAGTTCCGTACTATTACGGCAGAATTTGAGAATATAAAGATAGAAACTACTCCAGAAAAAAAGGTAAAATTCACTTTCGAGCTCAAACCAGATCTCGATCAAATCAAATACTTCAAAATCAAATACGGTACAGAAGAAGGTAAATATACAAAAGAAGTTATCACCTTTGAAAAGACAGAGATAAAGGAAGGAGTCACCTACACCTGGTATATTCCCAATGTAGAAGCTGGGGAATACTTCTCAACCATCATCGGTCTCGATAAAGACAAGAAGGAAACACCTATCAATTCTGATGAACAAACTTTTACGATTGCACTCGATGCTGCTCCGACATGTTTCATTGATAAAGTCAGTGGTATCCGAGTCGATAAAGTCAGCGAGTCATACTCTATGATTCGGTGGGATAATCTCAAGGAAGCAGTAGCCTACCAGGTCTACAGGAAGGATTCATCGGGTGACTTCGCGATGATAGATGAAATCACGAGAACAGAATTCCGTGTTGATATCAATATGAGCTCAAAAGAAGTAACTTATGCAGACTTCAAAGTCCGAGGTATTTGTAAAAATGGTGATTTCACTGGTGAAGGTGCTTTCTCTGATAGTGTCGCAGTACCGACTGGTCCTGAGATGATTATCTTCTTTGCGCTCTTTATTGCTTCTGGTATAGCGTTTATCATGATTCGCCGAGGATATCTCGACTAGTATTTCTGGCGATAGGATTCTAACGCCTCGAGAATAAGTGCACATCACCAAGAGAAAGGTCTCTCGGAACGGTAGAGTAGATTCTGGAATAATCTTCCCTCTGAGTCATATATCTCCCCAATTGTGCCATCTCTCAGGGTCATATGTTCGATGGCGAGCAGAATCTCTTCTGCTTTTTCTCTCTGGTTATGAAGAACACATACATTGACTGCTTCGCCCGTTATCCAGCTCCAGCGAAGCCCTTTATGGTAGGAAGAAAGCCCGACGAGTCGACAAGTCCAACTCACAGGCTGATTATTTCATGTAGAAACACCTCCTGGTAGCATAGACTGACTCCACAGGGTACTCTCTATGAGATGATTCCATTGTACCAGGCCTCATATTCTGAGAGCGATAAGTTGGCTATCCAGGTCATGAAATGTGTCACCTTCTCGCGCATATAATAATCCCGTTTCTTTATCGCCAAAAACTGAGAGTATTTTCGTCTTCAGAATCTCTCTATCAACAAGCGGAGTAATACCAAGGACACCGGCATACTCTGTCAAAAATAACAGATGAAGCAGATTGGTGTATGTCGTGTACCCCGATCGATCCAGACTATCTTGCCAATCGCTGTACGCAGGCTGCCGAATGAGTCCCCTACTATCTATCTTATCTCGATAATACTCATAGGACTGAACAAGAGCGTCGTGATGTCTCTCAAGCCACACATAATCCTGTGAATGAACCACATACTGAGCACTGGCTATGAGTGTGAGGATATTTGCATCTATTGTTCATGTTCCATGTTCCCCAGTATATTCTGGTCGTATTGTTCAATGTTTTTGCCTGGAATAGAAATACGATAAACCCAGAACACGACCAACTGTATAGGCTATCACGCGTCACTGACCCGACCCCGTATCGAGAAGTCTCGGAATGATATATTTCTCTGGGTGAAGAAAATTCAGGAGCACTGAGAGATGATCACGGACGACGACATCCTGTCAGATAGAGAGAAGGCCCGGAACACTCCAACAAAAATCCCGTGTCCAAAAACTCGCAAACTGATGACTCCCCGCTTGGAGCAAATACCCCTCCTCGAGCTGAACAATATTTTTCGTAATCTGTTGGGTAGCAAGAGTATGAAGTGACTGAAATTTTTGCATTAAATATTTTATTGCATTTGTGGTATTCTTGGTGCCCATGAGGGAGACATGCCTTGAATGGCATGACGAGTTCGAACCAAAGCCACTGGAGGTTCACAAGTCTCCTATAACTCAATTTTCTGGTGCCCAGGAGAGGACTCGAACCTCCACACCTTG
>CAYQWU010000009.1:0-16673 GCA_964421335.1 uncultured Candidatus Peribacteria bacterium | reverse complement strand
GACTCGGAGCACAGGTGCGGAATATGAATATTTTTTCACTCGGAGATCGTGTGGAGCACAAGAAATTTGGCGTCGGTACTATCGTATCACTCACTGGTGATGTCGCCCAGATAGCATTTTCAAATGGCATAAAGAGCCTCAATATAAGAATCGCCCCTCTGACAAAAGTATAATTATTGAGAGAGTTCTGTAATCATCAATTCGAGATTTTCTACTTTCTGTCGGAGAGATTCGAGGTCAGCCTGTTTTGAAGCAAGAAGAACATCTGAAGATTCGAGGTCAGCCATTTCCTTCTGATATCTGAGGAGGAGACCTGTGAGACGGATTCTCTTGCTCGATGAAGAACTCTTGTCGGTTTCTTCGAGAACGAGGACCTCAGCACTCATCTGCACTTCGGAAGAAGTGATCGACTGTGCCCCGAGTTTTGATGTATCGATATTAAATGGTGTATAGAGATACGCGAGGATACCTACCAGGAGTAAACTCACGATGAGAAAAACAATATAAGCTTTGAGATGATGGCGTGTAGGAGACATGGATTTTTGATGAGATATTTTGCTATGGGAAAATACGGAGAGAAAGCTCTCCAGGAACACTAAAATAGTATAGAGAAAAACATATTGTCAATTATTTGCAGTGGTGAAAAAAGTATGCTATCGTGTGGGTATAACTGCATTTATGAACTTCTTTTCTCGTCTTGCACAACAAAATAAAAAGATTTGGATTGCCAATGTCCTACTCTTGAGTACCTATTTCCTCATGCAGACACCGGGTCATCTCTGGCTCATGTCTATCTCTCAAGCAAACAACGCAAAACCATTTAACGGAGCTATGATGCCTCTCGCATTTGTGCCAGATTGGAAAAAGGCTGACTATATCAATCAACGCGCAACGCTCGATTACGGAGTCGTCAATCAAAATGACCTCATACCAATCCCCTCAATCAAAACTATCAAGACAGATTTCAATAGTATGTTCACCTATTTGACAGTCTTCCGTGGCCGCTATATGGATGAAGAAAGAGCTCCAAACACAGGGTCTCATGATGGTGTCGATATCCGTGCGCCGATTGGCACACCAGTATTTACTATAGGACATGGGAAAGTCGTCCGTACAAAAAATGATCCAAATAATAAATACATAACCATCGAACACAAAAATGTGAAATACCAGGGTAAGGTAGGTAAATATTATTCGAGCTATCTCCATCTCTCTGAGGTTATCGTACAGCCAGGTGATGTGGTAGATAAGTGAACACTTATAGGACGAGTCGGACTCACTGGGTACACAACCACTCCACATCTCCATCTCCAAGTAGACAATGAAGAGGCACCTTTTTATCCGTACTGGCCATTTACACTCACAGAAGCTGCAGAAGCTGGTTATTCGTTTTTTGAATGAGTCGATGCTGGTCTCAACCAAGATCTCATAGCGAAATATAGTGTCGATCCTCTCGATTTTATACAAAATGCTACAGGGGTGGACGGAGCGATGAATGCAGCGCCAGAGGCACCAGCACCACGACCAGTAGAGGCGACTCCCCCTAGAGAAGTACCGAGAGAAATTCCTACTCCAGCACCAGCGAAACCAGTTGTCACTAATACAAACACTGCACCAGGAAACTTCTCTGATGTCCCATATAGTCATAAATTCTATACTTCTATCAGTTATTTCGGGAAACTCAACATCATAAAATGATTCAATGATGGAACATTTCAGAGCGATAAAAGCGTCACACGATCAGAACTTCTCTGAATAGTGCTAAAATCTCTCGACATAGCTCCCCACTGAGAAATTGTCACGGGAATATTTCATGATGTTCCCTCAGAGCATTGGGTAAATCCTCTCATATCGGAAGCTGTTAAGAGAAAAATAGTCTCAACAGAACGAGAAGTATTCGAACCAAATAGAGCTGTATCACGCGTAGAATTCCTCGCAATCCTCGCCCTTGCTTCAGGAGAAGATCTCCCACTCGGTGTCACAAAATCATGGACAGATTTGAGCTGGAGTCATTGGTCGCATAAATACGCTCAATTTGCTCTCAAATACAAACTCATAGATGGAATAGATGGAAATACATTTAATCCAAACCAACCTATCTCTCGTGGTGAAATATCAGAAGCAGTCTACCGTTATCTCGTTGCAAAGAATAGAGCAAGATAAGTACTCTTGCATTCCCTGAAAAAAGATTAGACTGTAGGAGTTATTTCTCATCTTTTTTTATGAAAAAAATTCTCTTATTCATGGGCTATTTAGCAGGATTCGTAGTCGGTGCGAAATACGCAAAAGAACCTGCAAAAAAATGAACAAAGAAAACATGAAATGTTGCCCTCGATACTGGTAAGGATTTTGTCGAAAGTCATAAAAAAGCATTTGCAGAACTCAAAAAAGAATATTGGACTGCTGAAAATAAAAAACTCGTCCTCTCGAAAAAGAAAGATCTCGAAAAATTCTTCGAACTCGCTAAGTGAGAACTCATAGAAGCTCAGGAAGTCCTAAAGAAACACGGTGTCGACACTGTAGAAATAGGTAAAAAAATCGAGTCTATCTACACAGAAAAAAAATGACTCATCGAAAAACTCGGCAAAACACCGACAGCAAAAAGCGCTAAAAGAAAGCTCAGTACTCTCGTCACAAAAATCAAAAAGAGTATTTAGTGAATAAAATTATATTTGTTTACCTATAACCTTGTATGACACAGGATACTTCCGATACACTCAACACCGAATCACCTCTCAATACAGATATCCATGAGGACTCAGCTCAAGGAGATAGTTCTGGAACACAGGACGAAACAGAACAGCTCAAGGCGGAAATAGCAAACCTCAGAGAACAACTCGCACGAGCTCAGGCAGATTATAGTAATCTCGTCCGAAGAAGTCGTGAAGAACAGGCTCAGATGACTGAATGGTCAGAAAATAAAACAATACTCAAATTCCTCACCATCCTCGATAATCTCGAGAGAGCTCTCGAACATACTCCAGAAGAATTCAAATCTCACGCATGGACAGAGGGTCTCGTATCGATAGTGCGGGCAATGCAGAAAACTGTCGCAGAGTTTGGTGTATCTCGTATGGATTCTGTCTGAAGTGAAGTGAATCCTGATCTCCACGATGTCATCAGTCAGATACCTCATGCCACCACAATGATTCAGACAGAAGTAGAAACGGGCTATATGAGAAACGATAGGGCTCTCAGACACGCAAAAGTCATCGTCGGTGATGGTAGTATAGTCTAGTAATTTTAAAAAATGGGGAGATGTGCAAAAACGAGTAGTTCGAGAAAGTAAGTTTTTTAGTGAAGAAGCTTACTGATGTGTAAGCGACTGAAATAAAAAATGAGACTGACGAAGAAATACGAAGTTTTTCCGCATTTACCTACAGCATTCTCATGCCACACCACTTCCCCTCCATAGACTATGTCATGTCCCTCACTCCTAGCGGTATGCAGGAAGGTCGAGATAATGTTCTGAAGCTTCTGTGAACACTCTGAAACCCGCAGGATACACTTCGAGTGTTTCATGTGACCGGCAGTAATGGGAAATGAAGTGTCTGCCAGATGCTCTCGCAAGTACTCTGGAAAAGTCTCGGTAAAAAGGTCGGACTCTTCACTTCACCTCATTTCATAGCAATCAATGAAAGATTTCAAATAAATGGTGCCCCCATAACAGATGATAAACTGGAGAAGTATTATGAACAAGTGATACAACTCGGAAAAAAACACGATATTCCTCTTTCTTTTTTTGAAATTCAGGTGGTAGTTATGATTCTCTATTTCTGTGATGAAAAAGTAGATTATGCTGTGGTAGAAGTCGGACTCGGAGGAACCTATGATGGAACAAATATTTTCAAGAAACCACTCGCCTGCTTCATCACCTCTATAACCCTAGAACATACTCATGTCCTCGGGAAGACTCGAGCCAGTATACTCAGAAATAAACTGGGAATAATAAAAAGCGGTACACATCTCTACACACCTCTCAAAAACAAGCTCATAGAGAAAACCTGTGAAGAAAAAAATGTCTCACTACATGTCCTAACAAAGCATCAAAAAAAGAAAACAAATGTACCATGAACACATCAGGAGAGGAATGCTGGACTCGTCTTTGAGGCACTGAAGAATCTTGACTTCGATACTAAGAGGATAGAAGCAGGCTTGCAAAACATCTATAATCCCTGAAGATTTGAATGGATAGCTCCTCATATCCTCGTCGATACTGCTAATAATGAAGAGAATATTCGCATACTGAGGAATATGATAGAGAAGCTGGATCTCAAAAAGACAATAGTGCTCTATGGAACAACGCAGACAGATACTGACGAAGTGAAAAAGCTGTCACAAATAATACCTGCAGAAAAAAGGGTGCTCGTCGATGACTTCTGTGAGAGAGCTCTCCCCTGTGTGAAATACGGCAAGTGAGTTGTTCATAACAATACTATTCACCTATTGAAAGAGACGGAGAAGGTGCAAAAGCTTCTCTCAAATAAGGATTCTACCATTATTATCTATGGAAGCTTTTATCTCGTGTGAGAAATAATGAGATTGTCAAGATATCAGCCTTTTGCAATGGTGTAGAAAATATGAGATGATGGAGTTACTTACATAAAAAGTAACCTATCGTCTTATGCCACACATGTTCAACACTACGGGGAATTCTTCCCGCAACAAAGGCTCTACAGAACGCCGTCCTCTCTTTGGTGGAGATGGTCTCTTCAAAAAGAAAGAGAAAGCTCCCGAAAAAGAGCAGGAAGCAGAAAAAACACGATTAGAAAAGAAAAAAAATATTTTTAGTCGTACTATTGTTGAGGAAACAGACCTAAAGAGTGATATCTTGAAAAGTGGAAATGGTGATGTGCGAGAGAAATCTACACACAGAAAACTCTTCAATTTCTGAGATAAGAGTATGGGTGGACGAAAAACAACTATCAATGCTCAAGAATTGAGTGATGCAAGTAGAGTAGCTGCAGCAAAATGATTGGCACTCAAATGAGTCCACGGTGACCTCGGAAGATTTGATATCGGTGGCGTACCCGGATGACTCATCAAACTCCTCCGATCAAAACCAGATGTACAAGCAGCAATTGAAATTGCTGGAGAAAGATACGGACCTGAAGTAGAAGCAGCACTTCGTAAAAATCTCGCAAATATACAGGCAACTGCGCCAGCTATGCTCGATAGGAGTATGGCGCGAAAAAGAATGATACCTGATACTATAGGGCAAGTCTTCTGAACAAAATCTCAGAATAATATCCGACAGTACTATGCTAATGTCGATGATCCTCGTCAGCTAGCGAAAATGAATGTCCAGGATGCAGTCGTCGATTTACTCGTAGGATGAGCTGGTATAGCAATGGGTGGAGTCGGATTCAAAGTACCAGTCCCTATTGTCGTTCAGAGAATCCCCGTAGCAAATGATCGTGAAGCTTTCCCGGATAATGCTGTAGTAGGTAGGGCAATTGATGGTCTCGCTGCTGATACTCGAAGAGGACTTTTCTCAAAATGAAAATACGATCAAAATGTCACAAGAGAAGGTGCAAAACTCTCTCATGCAAAATCGTATGAAACAGGAGTATCTATCCGATCTTCTTTCCCTGTTTTATGATTCCTCGCACATTTTAACCCTCGTGAGTGACTCCTGATAGAACAGAGAATCCGGAAACATGCTGAACTCGTCGCATCAGGCAATGGTCATACTCCAGAAGCTATGCAATTATCTGGTCAGATACGAGATAGGCTCAATTATTTTGATAAAAAACTCGATGATAGAATCGCTAAAGGCAAAGTCACAAAATATGGTGACGAATATATCACCGAGGTAAGACTCGAGGAACAACGAAGTCTCGTGAGAGATATTAGTGCTCGGTCTGCAGAAGCTGTAAGTGACGAAGATGGATTTCTCGTCTATATGGGCCAGAAGCTCGGAAAAGATCTCAAATTATCTCAAAAGGGTGATATCCAAGAACTCGGAAAACAAATTGAACGCTACAACAAATCTGGCTCTCCAGAAGAACTACGAGCTATCAGAAGTAATCCCCGATTCCAAGAAATGTACACCGCATCAAAAAATGATACCGGTGGTTATGGATCTTGGGAATTGTGGCAACAAAAAAATATCCTCTGAACACAGCGTAATGTATCAACCTCAAAATGAATGTGGGGAGGAAGCGCAGAGAGCCTCTGAGTGAAAAATCGTAATCCAGAAGAGTACATATCTGCACTCTTCGGAACCAGCAATAGAAATAAAAATCTCGCTGTGGCACAGATGGCATTACTCCAAAATTCACTCGGAGATGGCCGAGATAATGATGTGTTCTTATCAGATCTCCAGGATGCAATCAGGAGAGGGCGACATGTCCCAAATTGTTTCTGAAGAAATTCAGGAATAGGAAGTCAGCGTCTGGGAGACAAAAACATCTCAAATGGCCCAGGTCTCGCTTTCACTATGGAGGTAGATGTGGCTGGAAAGAAGGTAGAAACTCCCCTATTTATCGCAGACAGATGTTTCAATCTGATGGCTGGTCAACCAGGAACTCCTGATACTATTTTCAATAATTCAGTCCCTCGATTCCTAGAAATACCAGTTGTCATACCAAATAATCCAGGTGGAGGTGGTGGAGGAAATCCAGGTACCAATACTCCATGATCAACTATTGGAGGAACACCAGGAACATGAGCTCTCGGATGAGGAACCGTGGGTGGGCTTTCATCAGGAGCAACAAGTGCTGCAGGTACAGTATCTGGATGAATTTCAGGATGATCACTTGGCTGATTCTAAACAAAATAATATTTACACTATGAAAAAAATTCTCTCTCTATCAGTCATACTCTCGGCCTTTTTATGGTCGCAGGTGACACTGGCTGCAAATTTTGCACCTATATCGTGTAGCAATGCACGGGTGAGCAATTACAGCAATTCTTGTGATGTCTGTTTCGATGCATGATCACTGTATTACCGATCAGACCGAGCAGTTGAAAATATAACAAATTTCTACGATAATTTTTCTGTCACAGGATCAGGATCTAGAGTGATGTGGCAAGATGAAACATCAGTCGCATGGGGTCAACTCAACAGTGATTTTTTCCTCTGATCATCTCTTTCTTCAAATCGTGCCAATGCAAATTGATTCAAATTTCAGATAATTCCAGGACTCTGGCAAACAGCTCAAAATGCTCCAAATACAGGACGATATTATGGTTTATTTCCTGCAGGAAGTACTACAAAATATGTCGCTTCTCCTGGAGGAATATCCCTCAATGGTGTCGCCAGTACAGCAACTCCAGCTGATAGAAATACAGCAATGTGGCGTATCAATTTTAATGCTGCTTCGAGGAATTTCCTCTGACAATGACAGCAGTGACCACTTATAAACCACAGACAATGTGCATTCGTCTTTCCTCAATGGTGTGGAGACGGAGTAGTTGATACAGGCCGTGGAGAACAGTGTGACGATGGAAATATGAACTCTGGTGATGGATGTAGTAATATCTGTCAACCAGAAAGTCCAGCACTCTGTACTAATCTCTCTGTTACTCCGACAAGTGTCGTGAATGGTGGTAATGTCACTTATACCTGTATGGGTGTAAATGTATCGAGCTATTCTGTACAATTCACACGACCTGATGGAAGCATATTACAAACACTTCCAACACAGAATGGTAGTGTGACGATTCCTGCAACACCAACCGGCACCTATACGGCACGATGTTTCGTAAACGGTCAGAGTACTACTCCTGCATCGTGTCAGAAAACTGTAGAAAATACAACAGTCACTCCTATATGTAATAATCTCACTGTCACACCAACCGGTGTCGTCAATGGAGGATCTGTCACCTATACTTGTAGTGGAACAAATGTCTCAAGTTATTCTATCATCGCTCGTTCACCAGATGGAAGCATCTTTGCTTCACAGACTGGAGCGGCTGGATCTATCATAGTCCCCGCAAGTCCTCTCGGGACATACAGTATCTCATGTTTCGTCAATGGTCAGGTATCAACTCCTGCCTCATGTCAAAAGACTGTGACAAATACGACAGTGGCAGAGCCAGTATGTACCAATCTCACAGTCACACCAACAAGTGTCGTGAATGGTGGAAATGTGACATATACCTGTACAGGAAATAATGTGACAAGTTGGTCTATCCAATTCTCGAGACCAGATGGAAGCATCTTCCAGACACTCACTACTCCTACAGGAAGTGCTACAATTCCTGCAACACCGACAGGAACTTACACGGCAAAATGTTTCGTCAATGGTCAGACCACAACTCCTGCATCATGTCAGAAAACTGTGACGAATACACCAAATCCTACTCCGCAAATTGACATAGATAAACGAGATGCCAATAGTGCTGATCTCGATGGAAGTATTGGAAATGATGCACAGACTGTGACAAGTGGTACGGCTGCAGTGTTCAAAATCCGAGTGACAAATAATGGTACAGAAGACCTGAGAAATCTCGTCCTCTCTGACGCAATGGCACCAAACTGTGCAGGAAATGTCACACTCCCCTCTACTTTTCCAGGAACATGGAGTAATTGGTCTCACGGAGGTAGCGGAAATAACACAGATAATATTCTCCAGGTTGGTGAATGGTTCGAATACACCTGTAATCGAGCAAATACAACAGCTCCATATACCAACACAGCAACAGTCAATGCAACAGGTGTCACTTCTGGAATACCAGTTGATGATACAGATCCTACTCCTGTCCTCGTTTCTACGCCAGAACCAGTATGTACAAATCTCTCAGTCACACCAACAAGTGTCGTGAATGGTGGAAATGTGACCTACACCTGTACAGGAAATAATGTGACAAGTTGGTCTATTCAATTCTCAAGACCAGATGGAAATGTTTTTCAGACTCTCACAACACCGACAGGAAGTGTCACAATTCCTGCCTCACCTACTGGTATCTACACAGCACGATGTTTCGTAAACGGTCAGACGAGTACCCCAGAAGTATGTCAAAAAACTGTGACGAATACGACAACCACTACACCAACCTGTGATAATCTCACAGTCTCAACAACAGGTACAACGGTCAACTACGCATGTACTGGTACCAATGCTACGAGCTATCGTATTACTCAGAATGGTACACAGATAGGCACAGGTTCATCTGGATCAGTCAATGTCGGATATGGAACATTTACCTTCATCTGTTATGTGAACGATTCTATCACTTCGAGCGCATGTCAGAAAACCGTCACAATAAGTACAAATCCACTCATCCAGGTCATAAAAGATGACAACGATAATCACGACGACAGACAGTTCCTCCAGACTGGTGCTGCTGCCACATTTACCATAGTCGTCAAAAATCCAGGAACAGAATCACTCAGTAATGTCACACTCGCGGATCAATACGCTCCAGAGTGTAACAGAAACAGTTCTCAGACTCAGGCTATGATAGTCAATGTCGGTAATCGAGATAATCGTCTCGATCCGGGTGAGAGCTTCAGCTATATCTGTACTCGGAACAATGTCGATACCTACACTTTCCCAAATAACGAAAATAGAATCTGTGTCGATGGACAAGGCTCTACATCTGGTATCCCTGTGAATAGTTGTGATGTGACACGAATCGAATTCGGTTCAGCTATCTGTCAAAATCTCCAGGTAACACAAAACGGCAATCAGATAAATGCCATCTGTGGACCAAGCGGTAGCTATAGACTCTTCGTCCTCGAGTGACCACAAGTAGTCAATACTTACAGAAATGATAATGGGCAATTTAATTTCGCTGTTGGGGATGGAAACTACAAGCTCGTCTGTGTACGAGATGGAGAACAAACTGTCCAGCCAAACTGTCAGAAGACTATCACTGCGACTCCAAAATCGAACTATTGTACTATGACAAGTAGCACACAATTCGGTGGGGCTCCGCTCAGAACAAAGCTCGACTGTCGATCAAATACATATGCACAGTGTCACATCCGTATCATGAAAGATGGTAAGGCTTGGGGCAATATTGCTGACTGTTATGCAGACATGGTCTTCGAAGAAAAATGAGTCTATGATGCAACCTGTGTCATCGATAACAACGAGGAACAGACCTGTAGTACACGAGTCCAAGTCGATATCATGACGGTTATCCGTACAGGACCATTCCTCCCGCTCCTCATCGTGATTGCTATGAGCACGGCCGGATACCTCGCTTACCGACGACGAAGGACAGTGTAAACATCAGAGAGGCTAAAACCCTTCTGGCAGAGCTTTGTCACTACCTGCTCCTGAGTATACTTTTTCAGTAACTCAGGAGCTTTTTTTGCCAGCATCTCACGGTCATCATACTCTGATAGAAGTTCAGAAACTAATTCTTTCGCCTCTGGATATTTCATCTGGAGCTCATATTGGAGGAGCTTTTTCGCCGTTCACTTCTGCGCACCCTTATCTATCAATCGCTCGATCTGAGGACGAAAAGTCTCTGGATCACTCAGTGTCTCAGATTGCATCTCGAGAGCAGCATTGACGAGATCCTTGTCATATTTTTTTTCGAGAAGCTTCTGACGGATAGCACGAGTCGTCTTCCCCTGCCCCACATACGCATGAACGCGACTCTCTATGATTTTTTCCTCAACGAAGAGCGGAGACAGGTCAGACATCACACGCTCCACGAGTTCTGTATCCTCACATTTTCGCACCAATTTCTCCCTCAGAGTCCGACAAGAAGGGAAATATTTAGTATAGTACCATTCGGCATAATTTCTGAGCTGGATATATCACATAGCTCTATGATACGAACCTCCCTATGAAGGCAAAATAAAAAATACAAAGATAGTATATTTTTATATTAAGAAATTCACAAAAACAATTAAGAGTTGTTATACGAACTCTCTATTGCAGGATATAGAAATGGTGTAGAATATGGTTATGGCAGATATAAGAATATTGAAACATCCACTCATTGAAGAATTTTTAGGAAGTGACATTGCAGATTTTCAAGAATTTTTAGAAAAAAATAGTTATAAAGTATCTCTTGATTCTGGCCAAATAGAAGCTATTACTGAATTAAAAAAGCGTGTAGAAATTTTAAAGAAAAAAGATTATGTAAAAAATCAGCATTATGTACCCCAGTTCTATCTGTCAAAATTTACCAATCTTGATGGAAGATTAGAAACCTTAAACTTAAATAGGAGAAAAGTTGTACCATCACAATCACCAAAGCGTGTATGTAGTGGAATGTTTTTTTATAGCGTAACGGACTGAGAAGAATCTATTATATCTCAAGTACTCGAAGATTACTTTTGTTGTTTTGAAGACAGATTCAGCGAAGTTTACGATAAATTAGTTGAATCTATCATAAAGGATCAACAGATTGCCCCTCAGCTCATGTATGAAGTATCATTGTTTGCGTCACAGTTATTTATGCGATGAGACTACTTCAGAGAGCAGATGTTTAGGATGAATAAAGACCTCTATAATCAAATAAAAAGATTCGAACCAGAAGGTTCTAACGAAGCAGAAAAATACTTATCTAAGGATAATACCGACCATCTTCTTTTTATATCAGATGAAGAAAAAATAAAAGAGTTTGCCAGTTTATTATTTCATCAGAAAGCAACTATCTATATAGCCACGGGAGATAGAAATTTTGTGACATCGAATAATGCGTTACTCGAAATATTTCCACATGATAGAGCAGAGGTGAGATGAGCATGGGGTCTACACTTTTATGAAAGACTACACTATTTTGCATTGAATCCAAAAATACTTATTGAGTTTGATATAAGGCCCGGGTGACCAAAGGTAATGTTTAAAAAACCTAAAAGAAAAAGGATTACCGATGAAGAAGTTTGTTACTTTAATCTGTTAAGATCTATGCAAGGCCGAGAGATGTATTCATGTAATAAGGAAGATTTGGAACAAAAATACTACACTATAAGCAGAATTAACTATGTAGATGAATTAGCCAAAATAGTCTGAACAAAAGATATTCTGCAAGATAAGATTAGAATGGACGAATTTAAGCAAATGGCAAAGGAAAAATTTATAGACTATAGAACAAATCACGAACTCTTAAGAATTTTAGGATTAACTTTATAAAAATAGATACCCCCTGAGCTCTTAAATGTTTGAAAGAACAATAAATCTCTTCTCTTTTTTTTCTGTATTATTCTACACTAAAAAACACCAATGTTTTGATGTTTTATATAAGTTATTAGCTCAAAATTATTATGGTGCACCCGGCAAGGTTCGAACTTGCGACCCTCGGTTTCGAAGACCGGTACTCTTCCAGCTGAGCTACGAGTGCATATTTCCTAACAACAAGCGGATTATAGACAAGTTGGCATATCTTGCAAAATTTTCTTCCCACGATACATCGAATGGGTTGAATTTTCACGAAACGACACTATACTGGCACAGTAAAATACAAACCTATGAAAAAACTCATTCTCCTCACTCTCCCGCTCCTCCTCGTAGCCTGTGGCACAAGTAAAGTACGACCAGTAGAGATATCGACTGACACCCCACCACAGCGCGTTATAGTCCCTGCAGAAGACAGCAAAGAAGAAGCGAAAACAGAAGAAAAAACAGGAAAAGAAGTTCTCGCAAAACCAAAAGAATCACCAAAAACAACAGAAACAGATCCAAAAACTGATGAGATGACAAAAGAAATAGACGCCATGATTGACGATCTCATCTCAGATCTCTAATATTCCTCCATGATTCGTGACTTCAGAATAGAGAATCATCTTTTTTCTCCTCATTTGCGTAATGGCTCATATGGGGCATTTTTCGAACAAAGTAGTGAATTCACTATAGATGCCGAGAATACAGCGACGGTCGCAGCATCCCTCTGGTATATCGATACTGTTCCAGTGAAGCATCCTATACTCGAGCTCGAATCAAGAGTTTCACGCGTATTGGCAGAGATGGAGGTACGATGAGTCTATATCGATGAGGAATTATTGAAAAATCTCGAAAAAGAACTCTCTGGGGCTATCGCAGATATAGAGATGAAAGTAGCAAAAGAAACAGGAGAAACAGTGAATCTAGCCTCCCCTCTCCAACTCCAAAAGTTGCTCTTTGAGACCATGCAGATAAAACCTCTGAAAAAAACGAAAACCGGCTGGAGCGTAGACGAAGAAACGCTCACTATCCTCGCAGAAGACCACGAGATATGCAGAGATATACTCCGACATCGACACGCGAGCAAGCTCCTCGGGACCTATGTCCGTGGACTTGCAAAAAATATCAACCCTGAGACTAGGAGAATCCACACGAGCTACGATACACTCTGAGCCAGCACAGGACGCATGTCCTCCAATGATCCAAACCTTCAAAATATACCCGCAGGAGATCCGTGGAGTGATGAGATAAAGCGTGCATTTAGACCACGAGAAGAAGACTGGTCATTTGTCGTCGCGGATTATTCTCAGATAGAGATACGGATACTCGCATGCCTCTCAGGAGATGAGAAGATGCTCGCGACACTCAAGGAAAAGAAAGACCTCCACTATGAGACAGCAAAAGTTCTCTTCGAAAAAGAAGATATCTCAAAAGCAGAGAGAAGTATGGCAAAGACCGTGAATTTCGGTGTGATGTACGGGATTACGCCTTTCGGTCTGACGAAAATGCTCGGGAAAAATCCCGCAGAATGTGCTCTCTACATCGACCGTTTTTTCTGACTCTATCCAGCGACGAGAGAGTATTTCGATCATGTAGTCTCGGAAACGCTCAAGGTCGGATACGCGGAGACATTTTTTGGCAGGAGGAGGACAATAAAATGACTCTCTGATAAGAATTCTATGGTCCGCGAACAAGCCAAGCGAGAAGCCATGAATATGCCTATTCAGTGAACCTGCGCTGATATAATCAAGTACGCAATGGTTGGAATTTCTCAGGAATTTAAAAAAAGAAAATTAGACGCTCAACTCATCATGCAAGTCCACGACGAACTCGTGGTCGAGTGTCCAGATACAGAAACAGCCGAAGTCGAGAAAATCCTCCACGAAGTCATGGAACATATCGTCGAATGGGATATCCCTCTCACTGTCGATGTCTGAATTGGCAAAAACTGGCTTGAAGCGAAAAAATAGGTTCGGTTTACTGTTTACTTTCTGCATACTCCTTTAGCCATCCCAAATCCCCTCCTGAAAAGAGAGCCGAACTCATAACCGCACCCGTCGCTCCCGCCTGGAGACACAGAGGCAGTGTCTGCTCCCCTATCCCCCCATCCACTATGATAGGAAGTTCAGGTCTTTTACCGTGTATTTCGGATATTTTTGGGAGAACTTCTAGGATAAATGGAGTCCCTGAGTAGCCTCATTTGACTGTCATGATGAGTACATAATCTATCTCGAGAATATAGGGATCCAGGTGGTCAGCAGGAGTCGTATCGAGGAGAGCCAGTCAGACTTTCTTTCCTGCATTTCTGAGTGTCCGAATGAGCTCGTGAATATCTTCATTACATTCGACATGCACAGCAACAGCCTGAACAGAGGGAAAAGAAAATAACTTCTCAAAATAAGCAGAAGGTTTCCGCACCATAAGATGGACATCCACTGGTAATTCTTCTGAGAGGAACGAGATATCATCTGGAGGGAGCATGAGAGATGGTACGAATTCCCCATCACCAATATCATAGTGAACACCAGCTACTGGGACAGGAAGCTCTGCAATACGAGTATTCCAGGACTCTGGAGTATCTATGAGCGCAAGAACTGAGGGGAAGATTTGCATGAATTATTTAATTTAATCGGAGGATATTTCTGAGGGTAGCACCTCGGTCAAGAGGGTATGATGTATTGGAACTATATGGAACAACCGGAATCCTGGTCGGCTCACTACCCTCTTCTCGAGCAACGAAAGCCTCAACTGTCAATATACCAGTCACTTTCCCAGAATTGTCTCCCTGGACTCCAGTGACAGCCTGCCCATTATTTGCGGACCAATTTTTGCTCGGACCAGGTCATTCCTGTATACCAATGGCACCCCTGTAGACATGATGTTCTGGGAAAAGAGCAATGCCAGACAATTCCATAAAAAAATTTAGAAATAACTCAAATGAGTATATACTAGCCCCACAATATTACAAGTCATGTCCTTCGTTCATCTCCACCTCCATACACACTATTCATTTCTTCAGGGTCTCGGCAATCCGGAGACTTTTGTCATGCGCGCAAAAGAGCTCGGTATGCCAGCACTCGCTATCACCGATACTGATAACCTCCACTGAGCTTTTGAATTCTATCTCCTGTGTAAGAAAAAATGAATCAAACCCATCATAGGAGTTGAGGTATTTATCTGTGAACAAGGCCAGAAATACGATGCTCGTGATGCAAAAGTCTATAGCCTCATACTCCTTGCGAAAAATTTCAATGGCTACAAAAACCTCATACAATTAACCACAAAGGCCTACCTCGACGGCAATGTGGGGAATAAAGCACAGATAGACTTCCCTCTTCTGGAGAAATATGCCAAGGATATGATAGCACTCTCCGGGGATCTCGCGAGTGAGCTCGCTCAGCATGTTGTGTCTGGTCGTGATAATGCTTTTTTGCTGGAGAGAATAGCCTACTATCAGAGAGTCTTCTGAAAAGAAAATTACTTCCTCGAAATCGGTGAACATCCAGATCGTGGCTCACAAGGTGCATATAATCAGAAACTTGTCGAGCTCAGCAAGCTCTCAGGAGCTCCTCTCGTCGGAACAAATGATGTCCACTATGCGAGAGCAGATGATGCAGAGGCGCAGGATTTCCTCTCGTGTATCGGAAGTGGTCGGAGGGTGGACGATCCAGACAGACGGACTCTCATAGATGGGAATTATTCTCTCAGACCAGCAGAGGAGATGCGGGAGCTCTTTGCCTATGCGCCAGAAGCATGCGAAAATACGCTCAAGATAGCCGACCTGATCGACATAGAAATCCCTCACGGAAAACCTCTCCTCCCCGTCTATAAATTGAACGAAAAAGAAGAAGCACGAAAAATCCTCTATACAGAACTCTATCCCAACGATTTTGAACTCCTGACAGATCAGGAATGGCTCCTCCGTTGGACTTGTTTCGAGGGGCTCAATACACGATACTGATTCACACTCTCCGATGAGGATATAGCCGAGTGTGTGCACAAAGAAATACACGAAGAAATACCAACTCTCTCAGAGCTATCACCAGATGAACTCCTAGAACTGCCAAAGAAGTGGAGAAGTGTGAAAAAAGAAGGCATATATGGTGCTCTGTCTGACAAAAATAAAGAAATATTTGACCGTCTCGAATACGAGCTCGCTGTCGTCCATCTGATGGGATTTGATGGATACTTCGTCATCGTCGCTGACTTCATCCGATGGGCTCGAGAAAACGATATACCAGTCGGACCTGGTCGATGATCTGCTGCTGGTGCGATAATCGCCTATCTGTCTGGGATTACGAATATCGACCCCCTCCGATATCAGCTCCTCTTTGAACGATTTCTCAATCCTGCCCGAGTATCGATGCCAGATATCGATATCGATTTCTCTGATGAATGACGAGGACGAGTCATCGAATATGTCCGAGAGAAATACGGACACGATCAGGTCGGTCAGATATGTACATTTGGTACTCTGGCCGCTCGTGCAGCGGTCAAAGATGTCGGTCGCGCACTTGGGATACCGTTTGCTGAGATGAACCAATTTGCCAAACTCATACCCGCGAGACCTGGTATCACTATCGAAAACGCTATCAAAGA
>CAYQWU010000008.1:0-17609 GCA_964421335.1 uncultured Candidatus Peribacteria bacterium | reverse complement strand
CGCCGCCTTGCCATGGCGGAGGTTGTGGGTTCGAGTCCCATTGTCTGCTCCATTTAAATTCAGAATTACTCTTTATGGGTAATTTTTTTATGGCTCGAACCCAATTGCCACTCGACATGCCTGTGGGCATATCTCCGGTTCGAGCCCCATTGTCTGCTCCATTAATAATTTAAAATCACCTAAAGAGGTGATTTTTTTGTGTCTTTTCGTTTTTTCTTATACTTCGCCTATGAAGTTTCTGATTTTTTGAGACATTTATGGGAAAGTAGGGCGAAAAATGCTTGCAAAACATTTACCAGATTTGCGTGTCAAATATAGCCCTGATGTCGTCATAGCCAATAACGAGAATATCTCTCACGGAAAGGGGCCACGAATGAATCAGATTCAGTGGTGTGAAGAACAGAGGATAGATATTATGACTGGGTGAAATCACACACTTGATTCACAGGAAGATATCCGTGATTACCTCAATAAAGAAAATTCAATTCAACTACGACCTGATAATATTACTGGTGAAGATGTTCCTGGTGTTTGACATCGTGAATTCACTTTTTGAGAAAAGAATATCTTGGTTATTAACCTCATTGGTACAGTATTTATGGGGGATAAATGTCCATGCTCTAATCCGTATCAAAAAATAGATCATATATTGAAAGATATTGATGTATCTCAGTATGAAGCAATACTCGTAGATTTTCACAAGGAAACAACCTCTGAGGGGTATGCTATGGCAAATCATCTCGATGGTCGCGCGTCACTCCTCTGGGGTACCCACACGCATGTCCAAACAGCTGATGCTGATATCTGGCCTGGATGACTCGGATTTATAAATGACCTTGGCTTCGCAGGTGCACGGCGTAGTATCATCGGGGTTGAGTGGGAAGCAGTCAAGCATAGATTTATTGATGATCTCCAGAAATGACTCATGTCTCCAGATGATAATGGGGCAGGTGTCCTCTCTGGTATGTATGCAGAAATAATTGACAGAAAATGTGTGAAAATCGAGCCTTTTAGAATTTGCGAATAATTATGCCAATTACTATCACTATTGATTGACCTGCTTGAAGCGGTAAATGAACGACCGCCAGACTCCTGGCAGAAAAATTGTGATACAAATATTTTGATTCTGGTGCTCTTTATAGAGCTTTGTGAATATATCTCTCTGAACAAAACATCAGCGTAGAAAATGTAGAAGAATCAGCACTTGAATGAATTATTTTAGACTTTTCTCCTGAGAATCATGTACGAGTGAATGGTGAGGATTATGAGTGAAAGATCCGTACTGTAGAGGCGAGTACGGCGGCTTCAAAGCTCGCATCACAGAAATATCCACGAGAACTGGTGATATCACAGGGGCAGAAAATTATTGCGACAGATAATTATGTTCTCGAAGGTCGAGATTCAGGAACTGTCTGGTTTCCGGATGCTCAGGTGAAGTTTTATCTCACAGCTGATGCAACTGCTCGAGCTCATCGTCGCTGGCTCGAATTACAAGCAAAGTGAGAAGATGTCTCTGAAGAAGAAGTATTGAAAAAAATCTGTGAACGAGATGACCGTGATATGACGCGAGCTGATGGTCCACTTCGCAAGCCAGAATGAGCCTACGAGATAGACACGACACACCTGACTATTGATGAACAAGTGGAGAGGATTTATGACATAGTTCAGGAAGTTTTGCAAAAAGAGGATCATCTCTCATAATACACAAACCCAAGGAGATATGTGCAGTGGAGCAATCCACTGAGGAAAGTCCGGACACAGTGAGGAGGAAACTCCTCAATTCTAGTAGCTAACGGCTACGGGGAAATGGGCAACTATTTCCTACGGCCAGTGCCACAGAGACTAAACAAGTCATACATTTCACGGGAAAAGAAAACGGTGTATGACTCAAGGTGAAAAGTTTCGGCAGTTCTTTTCCTCGCCGAGAGGACCTCAGGTGACTGAGGTATCCGGGTAAACCCTAGATTGTGCAAGCTTGTTGGCTCTGCTTCGGCAGAAGGCAAGTGCTTGAGGCGGTGAGTAATTATCGTCCCAGAGAGATTCATATCGAGATACAGAATCCGGCTTATTACTTGGGTATAAAATTCTTCATTCGTGGAGAATTTTTTGAAAAACGATTGACTTGACCACTTTGTGTTTGCAATTTATGGGTTTTTCTTACAATCACCGCATATTCTTTATTTTTCCTTATGAAGTACCTAACTATTGCCATCATTGCCCACGTCGATCATGGTAAAACTACTCTCGTTGATGCCCTCCTCAAACAAGGTGGTGCTTTCCGTGATAACCAAAGCGTCGAAGTCTGTGTCATGGACAGTAATGACCAAGAAAAAGAGCGAGGTATTACCATCTATGCAAAAAATACTGCTATCCAAATCGGTGATACACAGGTAAATATCGTAGATACTCCAGGACATGCTGACTTTGGTTCAGAGGTAGAGCGAGTTCTCCGAATGGCTGATTCAGTCCTCCTCCTCGTCGATGCTTATGAAGGTCCTATGCCTCAGACACGATTTGTCCTCCGTAAATCTCTCGAACTCGGTCTCAAGCCTATCGTCGTCATCAATAAAATCGATAAACCAACAGCGCGTCCTGCCTATGTTCTCGATGCGGTTTTTGATCTCTTTGTCCAGCTCGGTGCGACTGATGAACAGTGTGATTTTGCTCATGTATACACTATCGCTCGTGATGGTATCGCAAAGAAGGAAGTAGAAGATGAATCAACTGATCTTCAGCCACTTTTTGATATGATTCTCGAAAAGGTGACACCACGAGAAAATGATGCTACAAAACCATTCCGTATGCAGGTTGCTAATCTCGCGTATGACTCATTTATGGGTCGTCAGGGAATTGGTCGTATCGCTGATGGAGTTGTGAAAAATGGTGCAAATGTCATCATTATTGGAAATGATGGAGTTAAACGAAAAGGTAAAATCTCAAAAATTGTTACTTCTCGGGGCCTGAACAAAGTAGAAATCCAGGAAGGTATCGCAGGAGACCTCGTCTCTATCGCAGGTATCCCTGATATCTTTGTCGGAGAAACTATCGTCACAGACGATGCTACAGAGGCACTTCCACCAATCACTATCGATCCACCTACACTGAAGATGCAATTTTTCGTGAATGATTCACCATTTGCAGGAAAGGAAGGGGATTATGTCACATCTCGTCATATCCGTGATCGTCTCGATAAAGAACTCGAGATGAATGTCGGTCTCAAGGTAGAAGTCAAAACTGATGGTTCATTTGTCGTCGCAGGTCGTGGAGAGCTCCATCTCGCTGTCCTCATTGAGACTATGCGTCGAGAAGGGTTCGAACTCCAAGTCGGTGCTCCTGAGGTTATTTTCCATGAAGAAAATGGTGTCAAAATGGAACCGTTTGAGAAATGTGTCATCAATGTACCAGATGAATCAGCTGGTTCAGTTATCGAACAGATGGGTAAGCGTCGCGGTATCATGCAGGATATGAAATCAGAGAGAGGACTTACAACACTCGAATTCTTCATCCCTACTCGTGGACTCCTCGGTTTCCGACGAGAATTTACTACTATGACTCGTGGTGAGGGTATTCTCGCAAGTTCATTTGAGAAATACGCTCCGTACGCTGGTGACATCAATAAGCGAGAAGTAGGTTCTATGATCTCAGCAGGTGATGGTACAGCTATGACATTCTCACTCTTCAATCTCCAGGAACGAGGACCAATATTTATCGAACCGCAGACTGATGTCTACGAAGGTATGATCGTCGGTGAACATCTCAAGGGTTCTGACCTCATCGTGAATGTGACAAAAAACAAACAACTCACAAATATGCGAGCATCTGGTACAGATGAGGCTATGCGTCTCACTCCACCTCGCGTGATGACTCTCGAAGATGCTCTCGACTATGTCGGTTCTGATGAGTATGTAGAGATCACTCCTACGAAGGTTCGTCTCCGAAAGAAATTCCTCAAGGAACACGAGAGAAAGAGAGGATAACTTCTCAAAGACCATGAAACTAATCCACCTCAATGTCGAATCGTTTAAATACTTTGATGCTTTGGTGGATTTTTTAGAGGCAGAAAAACCAGATGTCCTCTCGCTCGTTGAGGCAACTGACGGGGATTTCTTTGATTCAAGAGGTCAAAGAAGAGATTATCTAGGAGAGCTCAAGCAGAGATTTGGTTGGAATAGTGTATTTCATCCAACTGTATTTCGTGATTTCTGAGATTATCAGATAGGATTTGGTGCGGCAGTATTGAGCTCTTCTGATATTATTGTTGATAACCTGGACACTCTGGGTGATGGAATATCTGTCTGGGCATATGACCATCTTGTTTTCTCCGATAAACCAAAATATGAACGATATCCATATGCCTGGAAATGGTTATTTCCGTTTCTGGTAACGCATGTGCAGACAGAACAAGGAATAATCAGACTTCTCACAACTCATTTTCATGTGTCGTATGAATGTCTCGAAACATTACAGATATGGCAGGATGCAGAGAGAATTGTTGACTATCTCAATGCTCACGAAGATAGCATTCCGACGATTTTGGCAGGGGATTTCAATATCCGTAATGAGAGTATGTCAATCAAGATTATCAGAGAAAAACTCACACAACACTCACAGAATTTCACAAATACTCTTTGTCGCTCTGTTCACCCTATATTCTCGGATAAACCTGGACATCTGTGACTCTGAATAGATCATATTTTTACACGGAATATTTCAGTTTCTTCTTGTGAAGTGAGGGAAGTAGCAGTGTCGGATCATTTACCGCTTGTGCTGGATTTTTCTCTTTAATTTCTATAATCTCGACATGATTAACTACATACTACATATAAATTGACGAGGAGGGAGTGGTAAAAGTACTCTGGTGAATGCCCTCAATGAAAAGCTCTGACTCGCAAAAACACAGAATTATACAACTCGAAAGCCTAGATATGAAGCGGAGCAGGGCTATTTCTTTGTGAGTGAAGAAGAATTTCAAACTCGATTCAAAAATAACGAAATTATCGAATCTTATTTTCGAAAATCCAATGGTGCATTTTATTGATTACCAGCACCAACATTCACTGGAATAGTGCAATCTGAAATCATGGGAGTTGTAGCATTAAAAAAATGGTGTTTCCAAAACAATGTTCCTTTTTTGAGCATCTATCTTGATATTGATACTGATGTTTTATTGAGCCGTCTTCAAAATCGTGCAGACACAAATGAAAAACCAGAAGAAAGGCTCCAAGAAGACGAATATTATGAAATATTCAAGAAGTGGTCTGATGTTATATATGACTACAATAACAAAAGTGTTGAACAGGGCGTAGACGATATACTGGCGATGATGAGAGAAGCCAAGCTTATCTAAATCTCGGAAACTTCATGTGTGGATTTTTGTGTCTGTACCATGCGTAGAGTCCTCCAGCTACAGCTCATGCAAAGTGCCCCATAAAACTAATTGTCGCACCAAATCCGAGTACGAGATTTATGATTATGAGGAGGATTGCTCACTTGAGGTCTTCGTGTTGCTTGTGCTTATAAAAATCATAGGCATACACAGCGAGGAGTGACATGGCAAATCCACTTCCGCCAATAGTCGGATTCTCGGAAAACTGATAGAGGAATACGCCAACAAAAACTGTCGTCCAGATCCAGAGTCACCAGGTCCATTCTTTTCCGTGAGTATACTCTATCATCCTCCCTATAAAGAGGAAAAATATGATATTACTCAAGAGGTGCCAGAACCCACCATGGAGAAAGCTATAGAGAATGAGCTCTCCCAGGAAACCGAAGAATCAGACAGGATAGTTATAAATCCCACCGTAGATAATAACCTCTGGATAGACCATGTATGCAATCATACCTACTACAGACAGAGCTGAGATGAGGTTTATTGGGCTTTTCCAGTCAATATTTTGCCAGTCGGGCATCTGGAGTTGGAATTGTTTCATGAGATGATTATATGCTTTTTTCTGGTAGTGAAAGCCCTGCATTATTTTCTTCTGTACCAGACGAGGTCATATCCCTCTTTTTGCCCTCGAGAATATTCGGTATACAGATCTTCGAAAGCAGGGAAGTAGGTATCGCCTTCATACTCTCCGTGAATTTCTGAGAGTCTGATTTCAGAGAGGGGATTATCCAGAAAGAGCTGGTATATTTCTGATCCTCCGAGAACGAGCAGATCTTCATCTTCACCTAAATGTTTCCGTACTTCGTCGACAGAAGTATAGATTTCTATTTCACCTTTTTCTCCACCATCAACGAGCCATTTTCCATCTTTTTCAATTGTTTGAAATTCGCCAATTTTCACAGCAGATGGATCGCGAGTGAGCATGATGTTTCGTCGTTTTGGAAGTATGCGTCCAAGTCCTTCGTAGGTTTTCCTTCCCATAAGTATTGTTTTCCCCTGCGTAAAAGCCCGGAAATCAGACATTTCTTCCGGTAAGTCCCACGGAAGACCATTATTTTTGCCGATTACACGGTTTTTTGCCATTGCGGCGACAAGAATGAATTTCATATTTATGCTTTTTTAAAACTAAAATATATGATCTTAACCATAGAATCCTCATTTACGCTATCACCATAGTATTTTTTAAAATGTGTAATTATTTCTTCTCTATTTTTGAATTTTTCATGTCCCTTGTAATCTTCCTCATTTATACTTTTTATTTGTTTTTCATTCAAGGTAATTATCGAACCATATCCAACTATTTCATCATTCGCAGAGTTCCTAAATTCTAAATTATCTCACAGGGATAACTCTTTATCATCAAACAATCTCCAAGTAGATGTTTTTTCTCCAGAAAGTAGAGACGGTATGAGGTGATTGGCAAACTTGAGTACTTTCATTTAGACGGCAATAGGAGCTTTTATCATCGGATCAGGATTGTAGTCGACGATTTCGAAGTCTTCGAATTTGAAGGCAAAAATATCCTTCACTGCTGGATTGAGTTTCAGTTTTGGAAGTGCTTTTGGTGTACGAGAGAGTTGCTCTTTTACCTGATCGAAGTGGTTGTGATAGATGTGGAGGTCACCAGAAGTGTGCACGAAATCACCTACTTCTAGATCGCAAACCTGAGCAATCATATGGACGAGGAGTGAGTAGGATGCTATATTGAATGGAAGACCGAGGAAGCTATCGACTGAGCGTTGGTAGAGCTGGCACGAGAGTTTATTATTTGCTATGTAGAATTGGAAGAGACTATGACATGGGGGAAGTGCCATGCTATCTGCTTGAGCTGGATTGTAGGCGACGACGAGATTCCGACGACTATTTGGATTATTTTTGCAATTATCAATTACTTTCTTGATTTGATCTATTCCTTCACCATTGAAATTCCTCCATTGATAGCCATAGACAGGGCCGAGATCACCCCAGGTTTTTGCGAATTCGTTGTCAGTTTTTATATTTTCGACGAACAGTTTGAGTTGTTCATCCCATTCAGGTGTGTATTTCGGATATTTCTCTGCGAGATTATTTTTCTCGAGAAAGTTCTGAAATGGCCATTCGTTCCAGATGCGGACATCATTGTCGACGAGGTATTTGATATTCGTGTCACCAGCGAGGAACCAGAGAAGCTCGTGAATTATCCCTTTCGTGAAGACTTTTTTGGTTGTCAGTAGGGGAAATCCTTCTGATAGATCACATCGAAATTGGTACCCAAAAACACTTCTCGTCCCAGTGCCAGTACGATCGTCGCGGTCGACGCCCTTATCCATGATATGCTGGAGTAAATCGAGATATTGTTTCATAGTTTTATTTGAGAAGTGTTTGAGCTATTGTATCAAAAATTGTCCTGTCCACCACTCTTTTTTCTCATGATTTCTTGAAAGTTCTATATTTCTCAACGAGACTCTTCATTTCGGCGATATTTTTCTGCTCGAGGAGTTCGTGACCTTTTTTCTGAAATGCGACTGCGTTCCAATATTGGTGGTTATTGCCAGTAAATGGGTGGGGGATGAGTATCATATGGAGTCCAAAGGCTTCAAATTCAAAAACACTCGAACCACTTCGGGCAATGACGACATCGCATTTTTGAACGATTCTGAGATAGTCAGTCTGGTTATAGAAAAAATCAAAAATCTCAACATTGGGAAATTGTTCAAACTTTGCTCTGTAATTGAGGTTTTTCACGCCCAGAATAATGTGAAAATCAATATCCTGAGCTCAAGGCAGAAGATCGAGGACAGCATCAAATATGGTAGCAGAACCCTGAGAGCCACAGGAGACAAGTACCTGTGTTCGTCCATTTGGGCTGATTATTTCGTCTTCTATTGAAGCAATTTCTAGTGAGAGAAGCGATCCTTGTCAGAGTATTTTTTTCTCTTGGAAGAAGCTGCCTGCTTCAGAAAAAGCACAAAATATTCATGAAGCAAATCGACCAACAATCCTATTCGCCAGTCACGGAATAGAGTCTGATTCATGAAGATAAACCGGTATTCTCAATATCCAGCCCGCTATGGCAACGGGGAGTGATACATAACCACCTTTTGAGAATATAGCTTTTGGCTTTTCATGAAGAATTATTCTCGCAGATTGCATTATTCCTATCAGGACTTGAAATGGCACAATAAGTGTCTGGAATGAGAAATATCGGCGAAGCTTTCCGCAGATAATAGGAGAAAAAGGTATTCGACTTTCTTCTGCTACTCGAGATTCTATACTCTGCGATTCACCAATCCAGTGAAATAAAAATTTTGGATCAGATTTCCTGAGAAAATGTACGAGATTTACAAGTGGAAAGACATGTCATCCTGTTCCACCGCCGACCAGTATGATTTTTTGAGATTTTTGCATTTTTATTGTATTTTGCTCGATTATACGAAAAATAGTTGGAAAAAAAGATAAATCTGTTTTTCTGTTCAGAGTCAATACAGAAATACTCGGAAATATGCTCTTTTATTTTTCAAATATCCAATCTCTCACTATACTTATCGGGAATTAATATCAAGTTATGAAAAAATACAAAAAAAATATCGCTTGGCTTCTGTTCATTGCCTGTGGTTTTCTCGTTGGTATATTTTCAGAAAATATTATCTCTATGATTTTCGTGGACTCAGATGTTGTTCCTGAGAAAAAATATTCCCTTATCAGTCCTGACCTCATAGAGGAATGAACATGAAAGAAATATATACCATTTGAACTCAATACTGTTAAGAAAATATTTGAAACAATCGAACTCCCAAATCCAGAAATTTCACTCTGAGTCTATGTCAGAAATTTGGATAATAATTGACCATGGTTTGGGATTCATGAAGATGAAATATTCGCGCCAATAGAGACTCTCAAGATGCCACTCTTTATCGCTTATTTGAAATGGTCTGAAGAGAACCCAGCTATTCTCAAAAAAACGATCACAGTACCTTCTTATGAAGCCGCGAAAGATGCGACATTTACTCAAGGTGTTGATATGCTTTTGGATCAAAATATTCTCGATGAAAATAAAACATATACTATTGAGAGACTCTTAACTGAAATGATGATAGGATCGAGTGACCAAGCTACAATCGCACTTCGTGAAGAGATAGATCCTGCATATCTCCTGCGTGTCCACAATGAGCTCGGAATTATCCTCCCAGGCAAAAAAAATATAGAAGGATATATCTCGCTCAAGGAATATTCTACATTTTTTCGTATTCTCTATAATGCTGATTACCTCTCACCGAAATCTTCTGAATTTGCCCTAAATCTTTTGACTCAGACTGACTTTAGCGAGGGTATCTCTTATGGTGTTGGATCTCAAGTTGTTTTAGCAAATAAATCAGGAGAAAGAATCTATAGTAAAGATGATAAAAGAGTTCACCAGATACATGATTGTGGAATTGTGTATTATTCAGAATATCCTTATATAGTCTGTATAACTGGGCATGGAGATGATGTATCAAAACTGCCACGAATCATAGGTGAGACGGCAAAAATTATTCAAGAAGAGATAACTCTTGCGTACCCCCCTCAATAATCTATGTCTATTCTTTCAGTTACAACAGACTATGTAGATTCTTATCTTTCTGGTAAGAATCTTATGTCAGAAATTTCTCTCCGAGATGCTCATAGAGCTCTGCAAGAAAAAACTTGTAGAGGCTCTGATTTCCTCGGCTGGATAGATCTTCCTGAAGAGATGACTGATGAAAAAATTGCCGAAATACAATCGTATGCTGATAATCTGAGGGGGAAAAGTGATGTGCTGATTGTTTGTGGTATTGGAGGTTCTTACCTCGGCGCACGGGCTATCATTGAAGCCTTTTCCGATCCATATGTCTCAGAGAGTTGTGAGGTCGTTTTCCTCTGAAATCATCTCAGTGGTCGCGAGTATGACAGGATTTTTACAGAATACAGAGAGAAACGAGTTTCCGCTTGTGTTATTTCTAAATCAGGGACCACGATGGAAACGGCTATTTCTTATCGCCTCGTTCGTGATTTTCTCCTCTCGAAATACTCAGAAGAAGAGATAAAGACCAGAATCGTGACCATAACTGATGCAACAAATGGTGCACTCAGAGCAGAAACGGATAAGCATTGATACAAATCGTATATTCTTCCTGGCGATATCGGTGGTCGCTATTCTGTTCTGACTGCTGTATGATTGCTTCCTTGTGCAGTTGCCGGAGTAGATATTCGGGGACTTGTTGCGGGGGCTCGAAAAGCACGAGCAGAGATACTTTCAGATAGTAATCATCCAGCTTTTATTTATGCTCAGAAACGAGTAGCTCTCGAACAATCTGACTTTGTATCAGAGCTTTTTATAACCTCAGAACCGTCTCTCTATTTTATTGGAGAATGGTGGAAACAACTGATGGGGGAGAGTCATGGCAAGGAAGGTAAGGGCCTTTATCCAGATACGCTCAGTTATACGACTGATCTCCATTCTCTCGGTCAGTATGTCCAGGAGGGTCGCAGATTATTTTTTGAGACGATGCTCTGGGTGCGTGATCCATATTCTCAGATAGAAATACCAGAAATGGCTGACATGAGTGACGGACTCAATCCATTGGTTGGTCGTAGTCTGCATGAGATGAATCTCATCGCACTCGAATCAACGGCAAAAGCTCATAATGATGGAGGATGTCCGAGCATGATGATCGCCCTAGATAATCTCTCTTCAGAGACAATGTGATACTTCCTCTATACGATGATGTATGCCTGTGCTCTCTCAGGTATTATGATTGGAGTAAATCCATTTGACCAGCCAGGAGTCGAGGCATATAAGAGTGAAATGCGAAAAAGGCTAAAATAGTTGCTCTATTTTTGATTAGCGAGGCTAATTGTGTTATAATTATCCTATGATATTCCACACACTTGATGCAATTGAAGTTCAAAAACATCTCCAAAGTTCAGAAAATTGACTCACAGAATCTCAGGCACATCAAAGGCTGACAGAATTTTGACCAAATAGTCTCCCTCAGGCGAAGCGAAGAAGTATTTTCATGATGATTTTTGATCAGCTCAAATCAACACTTATCATAGTCTTGATCGTCGCTGCAGGTCTCGCCGCTCTCCTCGAGCATTCGTATGTTGATGCTATCATCATACTCTGTATAGTCATCATAAACACTGCTATTGGGGTATTGCAAGAATACAAAACTGAGAAAACTCTCGAACATCTGAAGAATCTCATGACTCCAAATGCACGGGTTATGCGAGATGGAAAAATGCAGGTTATATCATCCGTTGATGTTGTTCCTGGTGATATTCTCCTCTTAGATGAAGGTGAAAAAATAGTTGCTGATGCTCGCATGATTATCTCAGGAGGTCTCCGTGTCAATCAGGCTATTCTCACGGGAGAGAGTGTTCCTCAGGATAAGAATATTCACACCCTCTCTGAGTCTGTCCCTCTTTCTGATAGATCAAATATGCTCTACCAGGGGACGACTGTCGCGGCTGGTTCTGGACAGGCTATCATCGTCGCAACAGGTTCTCATACGGAGCTAGGCCATATATCAGGTATGGTCTGACAGATACGAGATGATCTCAATCCATTTTCTCAGAAACTCGAAGATTTCTCTCGGAAAATAGCCATATTTATAACTATTGTCTGTCTCGTCATAGTAGCAATTCTTTATTTTGCTGGGTGACATTTTGCAGACTCTTTTCTCGTAGCAGTGAGTCTCGCAGTATCGGCTATTCCCGAAGGTCTCCCTGCGGTTGTTGCTCTCGGTCTCGCATTTGCTACAAAGAGGCTCGTCAAGAGAAATGTTCTCATACGCAAGCTCCCTGCCTCTGAGACTCTCTGACGCGTGACTGTCATCTGTACTGATAAAACCGGTACACTGACACAATCAGAGATGAAAGTGGTCGATGTGTATACGGGTGGTCAATATTTCAATAAAATACAAAGCACAAAAGACAAAGTACAGACTGGTGGCATTTCAATTTTTGATATTGCTCTCCTCTGTAATAAAGCACGATATGGTCGTGATGCCTCGGGAATTGAAAAAATCTTTGGCGATCCTACTGAGATAGGTCTCATAGAAAGTGCTGAAGAAAACTGATTTCAGAAATCCTCCCTTGAAGACGCATATCCTCTTATCACAGAGTTTCCATTTGATAGTGAGCGAAAACGGATGTCTATACTGAGAAAATATGATGGTTGAATTCGTTCGTATGTGAAGTGAGCTCCAGAGAGAATACTCGAACTCATAACTCATGAGCAAATCGGCAATGATATTGTATCGATAGATACAGCGAGGATAGAAGAACTTCAGGATATATTTAAAAAATTAGCACAAGAAGGAAAAAGAGTTCTCGCAATGGCGTATAAAAATTTACCACAAAAAGATACATACACTCAAGAAGAATCAGAGTCTGATCTCACTTTTGTGGGCTTTATGGCGATGATAGATCCTCCGCGAACTGAAGTCGCTGGCGCGATTCGGACATGTCAGGAGGCCGGTATCCGTGTCATCATGATCACAGGGGATTCTGAGCTTACTGCTGGTGCTATAGCGAGCATGATAGGACTCTGAAATAAAACTCTCGATGCGACGAAACTCTCAGAAATGAGTGATGAACAATTGAATGAAGCGCTGAAGACCACAGATGTCTTCTCTCGTATAGCACCTCAAGACAAGCTCCGAATCGTGAGGATACTTCGATGACAAGGACATATTATTGCTATGACGGGAGACTGAGTCAATGATGCACTTGCTCTCAAGCAGGCGGATATAGGTATCGCGATGGGTATCCGTGGTACAGATGTCGCACGAGATGCCAGCGATATGGTGCTCCTCGATGATAATTTTGCTTCGATAGTTTCTGCTGTGGAGGAGGGAAGACGAATTTATGACAATACAAAGAAGTTTATCAAATACCTCCTCGCGTGTAATTTCTACGAAGTCATCCTCCTCGCACTCTGTGTCATCATATTCCGAGATCCACTCATTGTCCCATTTATTGCTATACAAATTCTCTGGATCAATCTCGTCACCGATAGTTTCCCAGCACTCGCACTCTCGACACAGGAAACTGAATCAGATGTCATGAAGAGGAAACCTATCGATGAGAGTCTCCTCGCAGGAATACAGGGTTTTATCATCTGGGCAGGTATCATCGGTATCGGTGTTGTGGGTACTATATTCTTTGTCTTCCAGAGTGTGAATCTCATGGTCGCACAGACTCTCGCTGTAACAGCATCTGTTGTCTATCAGATGCTTCGATCTTTTAGTTGTGGTCGTCTCAGACCATTTGATTTCAGAGTCAATAAATGGCTCATCATAGCTATCTCGACTTCCCTTTTTGTCCATTTTTGACTCCTTGCTTCGCCCTTTGCTTCTGTATTTAGCTTTGTATCTCTCTGGGATTTTGAACCGATATATTTTGTTTGGATTCTTTGACTTCCAATTATCGGATATATACTAGGGGAACTCTCTAAATATAGAAAACTATGATAATCGCTTTTGCTTGTGATCATGGCTGATTCCCATTCCGAGAATCTATCCTCGAACATCTGAAACAGCTCTGACACGAGGTGATAGATTTCTGACCAAAAATTGAAGAGCCACTTGATGACTTCCCTGATTATTCTCGACTGGTTTGTGAAAATATGATTGCATGAAAAAGTGAGAGGGGAGTACTCGTCTGTGGTACGGGCATAGGTATGTCGATAGCAGCAAATAAATTTCAAAAGATTCGCGCGGTCGTATCCTTTGATTCAGAGTCTGCAAGAATTAGCCGAAGTCATAACGATGCTAATGTTATATGTTTCTGAGCTCGTACTATGAAAATCGAAAATGTCCTCGATTCTCTCGATGTATTTCTCAGCACAGAATTCCTCGGAGGGAAGTATCAGCGTAGAAATGAGAAAATGGACTGTACCTGTTAGTCCCTCATAATCGTTAGTACTTTTTTGAGATCTACTTTGAGTGGACCTTCGAATTCATATTTTTCCCCGTCCATCTCAAATGCTAGTTTCCATGCATGGAGAAATTGCCTCTCGAGTCAGAAATGTTTCTGGGCCCAGTCGTTTTCATATTCTATTCCATATGTCCTATCCCCGATGATAGGATGACCGATATTTGCCATATGAACACGGATCTGGTGTGTCCGACCTGTTTCGAGTGTTACCTCGAGGAGACTGAGCGTTTTTCATTCGTATTGAAGTGTTTCTAGGACTTTGTAGTGTGTTATTGCTTCGCGTCATTCCACTGGATTTTTTATAGTCATCCTGAGTCTATTATTTGGATCGCGTCCTATGACGGATTGGATAGTTCAGAGTTCGTCCTTCGGTTCTCAGATGACGAGTGCGAGATAGGTTTTCTGGACTTCATGGTCGTGTATGAGTTTCTGGAGTTTGCGAAGTGTGCTGTCATTTTTTGCGACTAAGAGGAGACCGCTCGTATCCTTATCTAGACGATGAACAATTCACGGCCTATCTTCGCCCTGTTCTCGGTCAAAGTTTTTTACCTGAGCAATGAGCTGATTTACGAGAGTGCCAAATTTCCCAGCATAGCTCGGAGTCGGGTGTGTGTTAATCCCAGCATCTTTGCTGACAACGAGGAAATCATCATTTTCAGAAATTATTTCGAGAGGTCTGTGGTCAGGAGGCAAGGTAGAGGGAACTGGCTGGATATTCATCTCTACTATATCTCATTTTCGTGGATAGTATTTCGGATTTGAGTAGGATTTTCCGTCTTTTTTGTTGATGATTTTTACTTGACCGAGCGCGAATCATTTTTGTATTTGTGATCTCGAATAGATATCTTCAAAAAGAGCCGATATGACTTTATCGGCTCGAGTTTGTTGGTCGGATACTATTGAGAAACATCTCATTTCGAACGGGATTAATTTACATACACATTTTTCGTGTAGCTGAATACTTCATCAGCAGTGAAAAATCGAGCGATTTCTATGTCTGCAGAATCAATAGAGTCAGAAGCATGGAGGAGATTGTAGTCGATAGTACATGAATGATCACCACGAATAGTTCCTGGTGCTGCAAATTGTGGATCAGTTGCTCCACAGAGGTTTCGTACCTGACGAACAGCGTCTATCCCCTCGACGACCATAGCGAGAACTGGACCGTCTGTCATATATTTGACGATTTTTGGGAAATATGGCTTCTCACTATGATGTCCGTAGTGTTCTACGAGCAACCCTTCTGACATGACTATGAATTTCATACCAACGATTTTGAGAGACTTGGTCTCGAGTCGAGAGATGATATCTCCGACGATACCTCGAGCTATAGTATCTGGCTTGAGGAGGATAAGAGTCTTGTGGATATCAAACTGTGTGACACCTGCTTCGCTCTCTTTTTTTCCGACATTGTGCATAAATAAAATATAATAGATAAAAAACGCTGCGAGTATATAGTTTCATGGCGACTTGGCAAGCTTTTTTTATTGAAAAAATAGGGCACCTCGAGTACAATTACAGAAATACTATTTTTGCATGAGAATACCACTGTTCACATCACCGAAATCCACTATCTTGTTCAGTATCCTCTGCCTCTGTTTTTTTTCTGTTATCGGCTCTATTTTTGCTCTCCAATCTCAGCCGAGTGACCAATCAGAAGGACACGAACCAGAAAAACTCTACACCAAAGCTCGAGAACAAGAGGAGAAAATGGCAGCCCAGTATGTAGGTGATTCTATGAATTGATTTTCAAAAAAACTCGATAAAGCTGTCAAAAAAGATCCTGAGCTGAAGAGGTTTTTCTGAAAAGGGTATTGTGATGGTTGTGATTCTATCGTATCACCTGATCTCGATCAGACATTGATAGACTATCTCTGAACTGTACCACCTCTTACGAAAAATGTCGCCTATGATTTCGCATCGATAGTACAGCCTCATCTTGATCCGAGGATTTCTGAGGTTAGTATGACTGATATCCGTGGTTTCAATACTCTCATGAACATCATGACAGACAGTATCATGGGACAGGTAGGTGAGCAGATGGTTCTCTCTCGAGATATTGCCCCTATGGGCATCTCGTATGACGGAGATCCTAATAATTGAACCAGGGATCTGATGGTCGATCTGCAAGAAATAGATAAAAAACTATTTGAAATTCCTGAGTCGTGACCCTATATCAATGAGAGTAAACAACAAATTGCTAGCTTGATTAGTGGTAAAGAGTGACCACTGGGAACATGGTGAGATGTTACAGGAACGGATATCGCTAGTGCCCTCGGTATCGCTTCATCATCACCGGTCAGATGAGTGGCATCTGTATGTGCAGGTGGCGTTTGTAATCGTCCTACAAATAATGTTGGATCTTCCAAAGGAGTCAACATAAACACAGTCAAGCCTCTTACTGGTAAATCTCTTGAATTTAAACCGCAAGGCTCCTGAGACACACTTGAAAGTATTTTTGGTTCATGAACTGATTTTATGACAAAATACTGAGCGAATCGTCCTAATCCTTGTAAAATTCCTCCAACTTGGTTCTTTTTTCAATGATTGTTCGATCAAAATGCTTCAAGTGATCATAGTGATTCAGGCTGACTTCTGGCAGAGATGTTTAGTCAATGAGTATATCCCGTTCAGGAAGTACCGGAACTCCTCAAGTGATTTATGAATAGGGAATCTCGTACTCGTGAATCCGAGGATAAACAGATAGACGATTCCATTGCACGAGCATTTAAAATGTCCGGAATGAATTCTCAACAACCAGAAGCTATCCTCATAGCTGGTGCCGAGAGAAGGACTCAAGCAGCAGCAAGAGCAGCCACAGATAAGAATCTCCCAGCTTCGGCCAGTGTGAATGCTCTCGGATATGCAGATGTAGCCTATGATAAATATATCGAATCACTCGGAAAGCCTATGAAAGGAGCTTTCATAAAAGATCAGGCAAGAGACTCCGCGAGACATCTCGTTCCGGCATTTAAAGAGATGCAGGCAAGATCCAATTCTATGAATGAATACGCGAAAACATTTGGTACTATAGCAGAGTATCTTAATTCAAAAGGAGACTGTCTGCAATCATAAAATCTATGAAAAATATCTCTCGCATATCTCTCTGATTATCTCTCCTCTTCATTCATTATGGAGTATATGCTGCTACCTGTACGCTCGATACGACACCATCCCCAGCTATCACTTCCTATGAACAGAATATTGATAAAATCCTGGGGGCTATCAAAAAAGAATTTTCATCTTTCCCTCTTCGCGGAACAGGCAGAAATTCATGAAG